>NZ_CAXTKW010000020.1:0-37828 GCF_964245105.1 Candidatus Dorea massiliensis AP6
AGGATACATATAGAGTGGCAAGGCATACCGCCAAGTCGCATAAAATAAGGAAAGTTGAGATTTTAGTTATACAAATTTTAATTTTTTTGATTTTCATTTATCCTCAAACGACCAAAATCGGCATCAAAAAAGGGCTTCTCATTTCTGAGAAACCCGCTAAGTTCGAGGGAGTGGGGGCTTCCTCCCGGAAGTCCCCGAGTGTTATGAATGAAATACTGATATGTGTTCTTGCTACAAGTAATAATA
Organism: Candidatus Dorea massiliensis AP6; assembly: GCF_964245105.1. Taxonomy (NCBI): domain Bacteria; kingdom Bacillati; phylum Bacillota; class Clostridia; order Lachnospirales; family Lachnospiraceae; genus Dorea; species Candidatus Dorea massiliensis. Next base: position 247 of record NZ_CAXTKW010000020.1, read on the forward strand.
TAGCAGGAAATTGTGACTAAGATATGTCCATCCTCTAAAAAATGTATAAAGTCGATTAAGAAATTCTTACGAAAGAATGATGAAAATAAAAAGACCGCCCCGGCCCTTCTCTACGGCGCGGATAGCGGTCTTTTGCGTGTTTTACAATACTTTCGATAAGAAATCCTGCAGTCTCGGATCCTGCGGATGCTCAAAGAAGTCCTTGGGGTTATTCTCCTCTTTGATGTAGCCGCCGTCCATAAAGACTACGCGGGTAGCCACCTCGCGGGCAAAGCCCATCTCGTGGGTCACGACCACCATGGTCATGCCGTCGTCTGCCAGCTTCTTCATCAGCTCCAGAACCTCACCTACCATCTCCGGATCCAGGGCAGATGTGGGCTCGTCAAAAAGCATCACTTCCGGGTCCATGGCCAGGGAACGCACAATAGCGATTCTCTGCTTCTGACCGCCGGAAAGCTGGGATGGATAGGAATCTGCTTTTTCCTCCAGATTTACCAGCTTCAAAAGGCGCATGGCTTCCGCCTCTGCCTCCGCTTTGGTCTTCAGCTTCAGCTGTACCGGAGCCAACATGATATTTTCCTTTACGGTCAGGTTCGCGAACAGGTTGAAATGCTGGAATACCATACCCATCCGACGACGGATCTTATTGACATCCACACCCGGAGCCGTGATCTCCTGTCCGTCAAAAGTAATGGTTCCGTCGGTGGGCTGCTCCAGAAGATTCAGGCAGCGTAAAAATGTGGATTTACCGGAACCGGAGGGTCCTACGATAACGACTTTCTCGCCCGGTGTAATATGCATATTGATATTTTTGATAACATGATTGTCGCCAAATGATTTGGCCAGATCCTTAACGTAAATCACTCTGTCTCATTCTCCTTTCCAGTTTACCCATCAGCCAGGACAGCCCCAGTACCATCACCAGATACATGGCCGCGATGGCAAAGAACGGCACGAAAGCCTGATAGGTCTTGGACTGAATAATCAGAGCGCCCTTGGTCAGGTCACGAAGTCCGATAACGGTTACGACGGATGTCTCTTTCAAAAGGGTAATCAGCTCATTGCCCAGAGCAGGCAGTACGTTTTTGAATGCCTGGGGAATAATGACGCAGCGCATGGTAGTCGCATAGGTCAGACCGACAGAACGGCCTGCCTCCATCTGTCCTTTGTCGATGGACATAATTCCGGAACGAATAATCTCTGCCACATAGGCTCCGGAGTTGATACCAAAAGCCAGAATTGCGCAGCGAATCATATTGCCGTCGGTAGCGCGGGCGCTGGCCCATACGACAAACCACATAATCAAAAGTTGTACCATCATGGGCGTTCCACGGATGACAGTCAGATAAATCTGGCAAATCAGATTGGCGATCCGCAGAAAAATATTTTTCTTGCGCTCGGGCTGCTGATCGTGGGCGGAACGGATAATCGCTATGATAACGCCAAGAATCACTCCCAGGATCAGGGCAAATACCGTTACAATCAATGTGGTCTGGATACCCTTGATAAAATACTGGTAGTTGTCATCCAGGATGAATGTCTGGTAAAGACCCTTTTTTAAGTCTTCGAACATATGCTTACTCTCCTCTATACGTATTTCTTATATTTTATAACGTAGAAATATAAAAAGCAATTTGATTTTCTGTTTTCATTGCTTCTTATATTTCTACGCTACGAATATTTCGCAAAAATACGGAGGTGTCCGGTTTCCTGAACACCTCCGTCGTGCTCTCAGACGTTCTCGCGTCTGCTTTTTACTGCTTACTCAGCTTTGATGTACTTGTCCAGAATGCTCTGGATGGTTCCATCGTCCTTCAGCTCCTGAAGTGCTTTGTTCAGTGCTGCGGTCAGTGCCGGGTTGTCCTTGGAAACTGCTGCTGCGTAATCCTCAACTACGTACTCAGTATCCAGAATCTTCAGTCCCTCATTGGCTGCTACGAACTCTTTTGCCGGCTGCTGGTCGATAACCACACAGTCCACCTTGTCCTGAAGCAGAGCCTGTACAGCAGTTGCGCCGTTAGTGTATGCGATGACATGATCCTCGCCATAATCATCAGAGCAGTACAGATGTCCGGTAGTTCCTTCCTGAACGCCGATGATCTTGTCATTTGCCAGATCATCTACGGTTGTGACATCCGAGCCATCTTTTACGATGATGACCTGTACACCTGTGGAATAAGAATCTGTGAAGTCTACATTCTGCTTTCTCTCCTCGGTAACAGTCATGCCTGCCAGGGAGATATCAATCTTGCCAGCCTGGATAGCGGTAATCAGGGAAGCGAAATCCATATCCAGAATCTCAAGCTTCAGTCCCAGCTTGTCTGCCAGTGCCTGCGCGATCTCTGCGTCGATACCTACGATCTGGTCCCCCTCTTTGTACTCGTACGGCGGGAATGCCGCGTTGGTTCCCATGGTCAGAACTCCATCCGCTACGGTGGTGAACTCTCCGTCTGCCGCTTCTGTGGTTTCTGTGGTCTCTGTGGTTGCAGCCGCTGTTGTATCTGCTGCTGTCTCATCTGCTTTCTTTCCTCCGCAGGCTGCCAGTGATACGCACATCATGCCTGCCAGTAATACTGCTACTAACTTTTTCATAATTTTTTCCTCCCAACCTTGAAATGATATTCCATTACGTTTCAGGTTAAAACCTGTTTCCTATTATAGCGCCATTTTAGAAAATTGCAATACCCAAATTGCATAATTTTTAATACTTTATGCATTTTATAGTAATTTTATGCATAATTATGCTTATATACACGTATATTCCATGTTTTTATTCATATAAGACCCCTTTATCGTTTCGCTTTTTTCTTTTTTCGCCCATTATTTCGACCCGTTTTCTATCTTTTTCGTCCAAATTCTTGCCGGAACTTAAAGTCTTTCTTAATTTTCGCTCCTGTCATTGACATAAAAATCCAGTATGCTATACTGAAAACCGAATCTTTCCTCATATATATGTGGAAATTAAAATTAAGGAGTATATACTATGAATGTAATCGAATGGTTGAAGGTTCTTCTTCTTGGCATCGTGGAAGGTATCACGGAATGGCTTCCCATCAGCAGTACCGGACATATGATTCTGGTCAATGAATTTATTCATCTAAATGTCAGCGACGCGTTTATGGAAATGTTTCTGGTCGTCATTCAGCTGGGCGCAATTCTGGCGGTCGTAGTTCTCTATTTCGGCAAGCTGTGGCCCTTTACCATGCCTTCCAAGGGCTGGATCAAGAAAGATACCTGGTCCCTGTGGTTTAAGGTGCTGGTTGCAGTGCTTCCGGCTGCCATCATTGGTCTTCCCTTTGATGATAAGATCGATAAATTATTCTATAATTATCAGACTGTTGCTTTCACGCTGATCCTCTATGGCGTCTTGTTTATTATCATTGAGAATTATAATAAAGGCCGAAAGCCCCGGGTGAAATCTTTTCAACAGCTTTCTTATCCGATGGCTGTTTTTATCGGTGTTTTTCAGGTACTGGCTTTGATTCCGGGTACTTCCCGATCCGGCGCGACGATCCTGGGCGCTACGCTTCTGGGTACTTCCCGGTATATCGCGGCTGAGTTCAGCTTCTTCCTGGCGATTCCGGTAATGTTTGGCGCAAGTCTTTTGAAGCTGGTAAAATTCGGTTTCCATTTTACCGAGACGGAAGCAGCGATTCTGATTGTGGGCATGGTGACGGCGTTTGTGGTTTCGGTGCTGGCGATTAAGTTCTTGATGGGATATATTAAGAAAAATGATTTTAAGGCGTTCGGATATTATCGGATTGTACTGGGAGCGCTGGTGATTGTGTATTTTCTGTTTTTTAATTAATTAACGGACGAAGAGAGAGAAGGGTTCCCCCCTCTCTCTCTTCTGTTTTGTGATGATGGACAAAATCCTGACACCGGGGGCTTCGCCCGGTGCCAGGATTTTTGACTTTGAAATATATCTAATTTATTTCGTCTCGAGAAGCTTTTCTACGCTTACCAGCTTTACACAGAGGACGAACAGATCTGCGGCTGCGGCCAGGTCTTCCGTGGTGGGGAAGGACGGGGCAATACGGATGTTGCTGTCCTTCGGGTCGTTGTGGTACGGGTAGGTGGCGCCTGCACCGGTCATGACAACGCCTGCTTCCTTACACTTGGCCACGATAGCTTTTGCACAGCCTTCCATGGCCTCAAAGGAGATGAAGTAACCGCCGTTGGGGCGTACCCAGGTTCCGATCTCAAGGCCGCCAAGCTCTCTGTCCAGGGTATCCAGTACTGCTTCGAATTTCGGACGGAGAATGACTGCATGCTTACGCATGTGGGCTTTGATTCCGTCGATGTCCTTGAAGAAGCGTACGTGACGCAGCTGATTGAGCTTGTCATGACCGATGGTCTGGATGGTCATCTGCTTCTTGATATCTTTGATATTGTTCTCGGATGTGGCAATGCAGGAGATACCAGAGCCCGGAAAGCTGATCTTGGATGTGGAGCAGAATTCAAATACCATATCCGGGTTGCCTGCCTTGGCGCACTCGCTTAAGATCTCGGGGATCTCATCCTGCCTGTCATCATACAGGTGATGTACGCAGTACGCGTTATCCCAGAAGATACGAAAATCCTCTGCTGCAGGCTTCAGGTTTGCGAAGCGGCGTACGGTTTCATCCGAGTAGGTGATGCCCTGAGGATTGGAGTACTTCGGCACACACCAGATGCCTTTGACTGCCGGGTCGTTGTTGACCAGTTCTTCTACCATATCCATATCCGGTCCGGTTACGGTCATCGGGATGTTGATCATCTCAATTCCGAAGGATTCGGTGATGGCGAAGTGACGATCATACCCCGGTACCGGACACAGAAATTTTACTTTGTCCAGCTTGCACCAGGGAGTATGTCCCAGGATACCATGCATCATGGCTCTCGCTACCGTGTCATACATGATGTTCAGGCTGGCATTGCCATAGACGATGACGTTGTCGGCGGATACGCCTGTCATGCCCGCCAGCAGTTCTTTTGCTTCTTTCAATCCGTCCAGCACACCGTAGTTGCGGCAATCCAGTCCTGTAGCGTCTTTCAGGTCGCTCTGGCTATTCAGCACGTCCAGCATGGGCATGGACAGGTCGAGCTGCTCTGCGCCTGGCTTTCCTCTGGACATATCCAGATGTAAACCTTTTGCCTGGGCTTCTTTATACTTTGTCTCCAACTCTGTTTTCAGCTGCACAAGTTCCTCTTTGGTTAATTCGCGGTACGGTTTCATCTTAATCCTCCTCGTTCACTTATTGCTGCCTGTAGATACTTTTCGCAGTATTCATCATACTACAGATATCTCTGTAGCAGATTATCCTTTTTCGTCTGTTTTGTCAATACTCTTTTCTTCGCCAAATACTTCTGTCACCAGGCGATTGTATTCCTGCCAGGTAGGATGATCCTTCAATTCTTCCAAAGCTTTCGCAATGGAACGGTACATCCAGGCATGCATTTCTTTATTCTTCTCGTTGAAACGCTCCCAGATTTTATCGCCGATGATGCACTGATCCCGATGTATCGCCCGCAGGTTCGAAAGCTTGTCCGCCAGGGCCAGCATCTTGGCGTCCCGGTCGGCTTCGGTCTCCAGGAAGGTGATGGTCTCCTGTTTTCTGGTCTTCCAGGTCAGTGCCGCCGGAAGGGTTCTCCGCTTGTCCTCGCTCTCATTCAGTACCAGCTCGGTAATGCGTCTGCCGAACCGGGCATACAGGTCGTCCTCCGTAGCATCCGTGTCTTCGATGACGTCGTGGAGCACGGCAGCCGCGATAACTTCCTCGTCGTCTGTCATGGCTGATACGATGGCCGCTGCCTCGATGGGATGTACGATATACGGCACGTTAGTGCCCTTTCGCTTAGCTCCTGAATGAGCCTTCGTGGCAAATATAATCGCTTTGTCCAGTAAAGTCAGTGTCTTTTTCATTCCCCGCCTCTGTTCCCTCTCCGCTTTTTCTTATTCGCTCTGCGCATATACGCGAAGAACGGAAGGAATCTCTTTTACAATAGACATCTCGTTCATCACCAGAAGGGCATCCCTGAAATGACGTTCTTCCACCTGATCGGTAATGATAACCAATTCTGCGGTACCCTCGCCGACACTCTTCTGGATTACCTGGGCGATGCTCACATGATTGTTGCCGAACACCGATGCAATAGCAGCCAGTACACCCGGTCTGTCCTCCACTTCCATACGCATGAAGTAGCGGTTTTGCACTTCATCCACCGGCTTAATCCGCAGATTTTTATAGCAGGTACAGTTAATTCTTCCGGTGCTTCCTGCCACGATATCCCGGGCTACCTCGAAGATATCCCCGGCTACCGCGCTGCCTGTAGGAAGCTTTCCTGCTCCGCGTCCCTGGAACATGGCGTCGTCTACGGCATCGCCGTGTACAAAGACCGCGTTAAAGGAATCATTGACGCCGGCCAGCGGATGATCTGCCGGAATCAGCATCGGGTATACCCCCGCCTCAATGCCGGTATCCGTATTACGCGCCACGCCCAGAAGCTTAATAACCATGCCCATCTCCGTGGCATAGGCAATATCTGCCGCCGTAATCTTCGTGATACCCTGTGTATACACATCCGAGAAGGTCACACGGGAATTAAACGCGATAGACGCCATAATCGCCACCTTACGGGCTGCGTCATAGCCTTCAACATCCGCTGTGGGATCCGCCTCCGCGTAACCCAACTCTGTCGCCAGCGCCAGCGCGTCCGCAAATTCCATATGATCCTTCGTCATCTTCGTCAGAATATAATTCGTAGTTCCGTTGACGATACCCATGACCTCAGTCAGGTGATTGGCCGCCAGACACTGCTTCAGCGGACGGATAATCGGAATGCCGCCTGCCACAGCCGCCTCAAACATCAGATCGCAGCCATGCTCTTCCGCCGCGTCCAACACTTCTTTTCCATGCTCCGCCAGCAGATCCTTATTGGCCGTCACCACATGCTTTCCAGCATGAAGTGCCTCCGTAATATAAGTCTTCGCCGGTTCGATACCGCCCATAACCTCGATGACAATCTCTATCTCCGGATCGTCCAGAATCTCCTTCCAGTTGTCGGTAAAAAGACTGCTGTCCATGCCCTCTCTTGGCTTCTTTGTATTGCGGACCAAAATCTTCTTCAGCTCCACCACTGCGCCAAGCTTCTTCGGCATCTCATCCTTCTGCCACTGCAAAATATCATACACGCCGCTTCCGACAGTTCCCGCGCCCAGAAGCGCGGCTTTAATTACCCGTACGTCACTCATTTTCTTTTCTCCTGCCTGTGAAAGTCCTGCTGCCCGCGTTTCTTTTATAATTTAATCTTGATTTTGACCCGGATGCAGGATTTTTATTACTGATTTCTGTATACAGTGTACTATGATTTTTTTACAGTGTCAATTCAGCAGGCGACGCACCGGGCTTATTTTAGGGCCGTATTTTTGTACTTTTTTTCATACTTTTTATCTGTTATTTTCTCCGGCTGTCTGAAATTCATTCATATGTGGCCGGAACCGACAGGGCAGCAGCGTCTGCTGACAGCGGGGATTTCTTCTCTCCTCAATGGCAATGGCCCGGCAAAAAGTCTTCCAGAGCATCTGAAACTCCTCCTCACGCTCTGAACGCCCCGCCAGAAATTCCCGATTCAGTTCCTGATCGTCCGTCAGCACCCACCAGCCTCCGGCCCGGTGAAGCGCCAGAAGCCCCCGTTTCAAATCATGGATAATCCAGTTTTCCTGCCGGAGCCGATCCGCAAAATGGGGCGCAATCAACGGCAGCACCGCATAGGGCGGCTCCATCTGCGCATACAGTACGCCTCCCGATAATTCTTCAAAGCGCAGGAAACCCAACATCCGGTGCGCCTCATGCCAGGCCTTCTGACGAAGCTTCATAACCAGGGATACAGAGCTGTCCTGCAAATAATGCACCGCCTTCGTGCCGTCCGTCATGGAAAGTCCCCGCGCAATCAGCCGGTAGATGGCGTCCGCCTTGTCCGGATGGGGGCAGGCGCAGGCATAACAGATAGCCTCCCCGGCCTCCCCGCCCATCCGACGAAACACTGTCCGCAATACCTTCTCCGCTTTTTCCATATCCGTCTTTACATCCCGGTACTCGCAGAACAGCTCGTAGGTATCCACATCCGCTGTCTTAAGCTTCACCCGGCTGTGCCCCAGACGACTGTCCCAGGCGTCATATACCCCGGTCAGAATCCCGTCCAAACTGTCCTCACATACAAAAATTGTCATACTGATCCTTCTCACCTCAAATCCTGCTGCATCCCATAAGCTTTGCACCTTACGCCTGCAAACGGAATGCATCCGGCTGCGGCACCTGAAAATCATCAAACAACGACAATTGCCGATATGTCACGTCTCCGCTGATACCATAGGGCAGCCGCTCCTTCACATCCAGAATATTACGGGTAATAAAATCCTCCTCAATCCGAATGGGATACATGGTCTTACCACGACAGGTAATAAAATAAAGCGCCCGCTTCAGCACCACACCCATCCGCTTCAGATCCGCGAAATCCACTGTCCCCAGCCGCCTGGCCTTCACAATCCGCAGCGCCGACTTCACCCCGATCCCCGGCACCCGAAGAAGCATCTCATAAGAAGCCCGGTTCACCTCCACTGGGAACGCTTCCAGATGCCGGAGCGCCCAGTCGCACTTGGGATCCAGAAGCACATTAAAATTGGGCCGCTCCTCCGAAAGAAGCTCCCCGGCCTCAAAACCGTAAAACCGCAGCAGCCAGTCCGCCTGATACAGCCGGTGTTCCCGAAGAAGCGGCGGTCCGCCCGGCAAATCCGGCAAAAGACTGTCATCATTTACCCGCACAAAAGCCGAATAAAATACCCGCTTCAAATCAAACTTCCGATACAAAGACTCCGCCACCGATATAATCTGAAAATCATTCTCCGGCGTGGCCCCGATGATCATCTGAGTCGACTGCCCCGCCGGGACAAACGCCGCCCTCCGTCTGCGCCGTTCAGCCAGAACCGCCGTACCGCTGCCCTTCATCTGCTGCAGTCCACAACCGCCGCCCGTGTCACCCACCGCACCACCGCTCTCCCTGCCAAGCAGCCGTTCTCCAAACTCCAGCCGTCCATTCTGAATCTGCCGCATGGGAGTCAGAATCTTCTCCCGGGACTTGGCCGGGGCCAGTGTCCGAAGCCCCTCCGCCGTAGGGAGTTCCAGATTCACACTCATCCGATCCGCCAGAAACCCTGTCTGCTCAATCAAAAGCGGATCCGCCCCCGGAATCGCCTTCACATGAATATATCCGCCGAAGTGATACTCCCGGCGCAGCTTCCACAGGGTTTCATACAAAAGCTCCATCGTATAATCCGGACTCTTTACGATTCCCGAGCTTAAGAAAAGTCCCTCGATGTAATTCCTCCGATAGAATTCCATGGTCAGCTCGCAGACCTCAGCCGGCGTAAACGTAGCCCGCGGCACATCATTGGAGCACCGGTTCAGACAATACCGGCAGTTAAAAATACACTCATTGGTAAATAAAATCTTCAGAAGCGAAATACACCGCCCATCCGCCGCAAAGCTGTGACAGATCCCCGCCTCCATACAATTACCGATTCCCTGTCCGGAATTCCCTCTGGACACCCCGCTGGAAGTACAGGCCACATCATACTTTGCCGCATCCGCCAGAATCCGCAGCTTCTCCATCACAGGCAAATCCGCCCGCCCCTGCACAAACGTCATGGTAAAAACCTCACTTGCATCTTTTGCATTATCGAATATATGTTCGAAACATATGTTTGTTTCACTATATCACATATCTAACCGGGATGCAAGTGCAAGTTTTCCCCAGTAAAAAAAGAGACGCAGCAAACAGCCCCTCTTCGCGACCTTGAAAAACAGGGCCGGGACTATGTTGTTATCCAGTGTACAGCGTTTTAGCGGACACTGTGGGACACCTGCGGACCTCACGTCCGCGGGTGGCACATAGCGTCCGATAAACGATGAACACGGATAACAACATAGCCCCGGCCCGTCCGTTTTCATTGTAGCAACTCAACCGCAATTCCGCAAAAAGCCTTCACCCCATTGACAAGGGCTTCCTCCCGGAAATTAAACCGTTCGTTATGAAGCGTTCCTGTGCAGCAGCTCAGATTCATAAAATAGCAGGACTGTCCGCCATGGCTCTGCACCCGTTCCGACATATAAGAATAATCCTCACTGCCTCCGGCTCCGCCCTTCTTCAGCCGAACCACCGGCAGATGCAAATCCTCCTCACAAACCTTCGCCAGCCGATCCGCCAGCGCATCATCATTGCTTCCATTCATGGCTGCGCCCATCAGCTTCATCTCGCAGGTACAGTCGTGCATTTCGGCTGCGCTGCGGATAATCCGCTCCGCGTACTCCTTCATATAGGTATTGGCCTCCGTGGTCATGCCCCGGACTTCCATCTCCATGTGCGCATGCTCACAGATAATATTCCGTCCGGTTCCCGCAACCACCTTTCCCACATTTACCCGGGTATCTCCCTTACCGCTCCGGGGAATGGCGTGCAGGTTCAATATCGCCGTAGCCATGGCCAGCATAGCGTTTTTCCCTTCTTCCGGAGAAGCCGCCGCATGGGAGCCTTTTCCATAAAATTCCACATCATACTTTACGGTAGCCAGACTCTCGCCGCCGCCGATTCCGATGGCTGCTTCCTTCTGCTCCGGTCCGCCTCCCATATGGGCGCCCAGCACATAATCCACATCGTCCAGATGTCCGTGCTCCACAATGGACTTCGCGCCGCGCACGCCTTCCTCCGCTGGCTGGAAGATAAACTTCACCGTTCCGTGAAGCTGTTCCCGCAGTTCGCAGAGAATTTTGGCGGTTCCCAGTCCTACCGTCATATGACCGTCATGGCCGCAGGCATGCATGACACCCGTATTGCGGGACGCGAACCCCTCTTTTGCCGGGTAGTGCGCCTCTTCCTTGCACTCCAGCACCGGCAGCGCGTCCATATCAAACCGGAATGCCACCGTTGGTCCTTCGCCGCAGCGCAGGATTCCAACCACACCGGTGAATCCACCTTTTGTATCGGGAAGATACGCAAGATCTGTGCCCTCCTGGGCCGCCGCCTCCTCATAATGCCGCTCCAGCGCCTCCTCCGCAGGCAGACCCATCCTGGCTTCATCCAGGCACACATCGCGTCCCACCAGAACCTCGTCACAGCCAACTCTTTTCAAATAAGATGCAATGATAGAGGATGTCCGCATTTCCATCCATCCCAGCTCCGGATAGCGATGAAAATCCCTCCGGATCTTCACCAGCTCCTGTTTCATGGTCTCAGCCTTTCCTGTGATCTTCGTATAAATCTCTCTGCGCTCCATTCTGTTCCCTTTCTCTTTTATCTCCAGATTTTCGGGTATCCAAAAGGATTCGCCGGTCTTTCCCAAGTCCCGGCGAATCCTTTTCCACATTTCTTTTGATTTTCCTATTCAAAATCCACATCCAGATAAGGATTTCTCACCTTATCAAATTCACCCGCATCCGCAGCCTCGGCGAATTCCGGCTTCATGGGAACGCGTCCGATGATCTGCAGCTTCTCCTCACCTGCGATTTCCTCCAGATGGCTCTTGCCGAAGGGATAAAGCTTCTTTCCGCAGTCCGGGCACTCCAGCCAGGAATAATTCTCCACAACGCCCTTTACCGGAATCTTCATCTGGTCTGCCATACTCAGCGCCTTCTTCACGATCAGCTGTACCAGATCCTGCGGAGAGGTCACGACTACAATCTCGCTGACCGGCAGGGACTGGAATACAGTCAGGGGTACATCGCCGGTTCCGGGCGGCATATCCACCAGCAGATAATCCAGATCGCCCCAGATGACGTCGGTCCAAAACTGCTTTACAATATTGGCAATGATGGGGCCTCTCCAGATAACCGGAGTGTCCTCAGTGGGCAGCAGCAGATTCATGGACATGAGCTTAATTCCATTTTTTGTCATTCGCGGCTCAATTCCCATATCGCTCGCTTCCGCAGCGCCATGAACGCCGTACATTCTCGGAATGGACGGTCCTGTAATATCCGCGTCCAGGATACCCACCTGGTAGCCCTTCGCCGCCAGCTCGTTGGCCAGAGAAGCGGTCACCATGGATTTTCCCACGCCGCCCTTGCCACTGACTACGCCGATAACCCGGCGCACACAGCTGTATTCGTTGCACTCTGCCTGCAGGCTTACCGGAGTCTGTTCCTTTGCCTTGCTGGGACATCCCTCGCAACTTGATTTATCGCAGCTTGTATTGCTGCATGATTTTTCAGACATAAAGATACCTTCTTTCCCTTTTACTCATAAGCTTTATTCTAGCACAGAATTTCCGGAAATACCAGCTTCCCGCGCCACTTTCCATTTTCATAGCAACAGATGCTTTTAAAACTTCTTCCGCCAGGTCACCGGCGCCAGCAGCATCATAATCGGCAGAATCTCCAGACGGCCAATCAGCATGTCAAAGCTTAAAACAATCTTCGAGAAGCAGGAAAAGGCTGAAAAATTCTCCACCGGTCCCACCTTTGCCAGGCCCGGTCCTACATTATTGAGCGTAGTCAGAACCGCTGTAAAGTTTGTAGTGAAATCAAAGTTATCTACAGAAACCAGTAATACCGACACACATAAAATCACAAAATAGCAGATCGTATACACATATACGCCGTGTGTTTCTTCATTCGTCAGCCTTTTGCCATCCAGCTTCACCACATTGACCGATTTCGGATGCAGAATCTGCCTTGTCTCCTTCGTAATGGTTCGCCCCAGAATCATGATACGTGATACCTTCATACCGCCGCCCGTACTTCCGGCACAGGCTCCCACTACCATCAGCATCAGCAAAATGGTTTTGGAAAATTCCGGCCACAGATCAAAATTGGCCGTCACAAAGCCGGTGGTCGTGATAACCGATACCACCTGGAAGGCTGCGTAACGGAAAGCGTGCAGCACGCCACCGTACAGATTCATAATATTAATCGTGATCAGCACAATGGCCGCCGCCACGATTCCCAGATAATTCCGCAGCTCCTCATTTTTAAAGAAGCCCTTGACGTTCTTCATGAGCAGCAGAAAATACAGGTTAAAATTAATACCGAACAGCAGCATGAAAACGGTAATGACACCGTCGATATAAGCACTGTTAAAAGCCGCCACGCTGGCGTTCCGGTCGGAAAAGCCTCCGGTTCCGGCTGTACTGAAGGTGTGAATCACTGCCTGGTACAGATTCATGTCGCCTGCCAGCAGGAAAATGACCTCCGCCACAGACAGCCCCAGATACATGGTGTACAGAATCCGCGCCGTGGTACGCGCCTTGGGCACCAGCTTATCGCAGGTGGGTCCCGGTATCTCCGCACGCATCAGGAACATGGAATTCTTATTGCTTAAGGGGAGCACCGCCATGACGAATACCAGCACGCCCATGCCGCCCACCCAGTGGGTCAGGCAGCGCCAGAAATTCATGCACTTGGGCAGCCCCTCAATATCTCTTAAAATCGTGGAGCCCGTGGTCGTAAAGCCCGACACCACCTCAAAGAACGCATCTTCAAACCGGGGGATGCAGCCCGAAAGCAGGAAAGGCAGCGCGCCGAATACCGACCACAGAACCCAGGCCAGTGCCACGATAAGGAACCCCTCCTTGGCGTAAATGGCCGTATTCTCCGGCTTTCGGGAGCCCAGAAACGATACCAGGAGCAGGAGCATCGCAGTCAGCAGGAAGCTGATACCTTCCATTTCCCCATATAAAAATGACACAAAGGCCGGGAAAAGCAGCAGAAAACCTTCTATCAGAAGCATTTTCCCCACGATGTATCTTATCATTCCGTAATTCATAGCTTTCCCCCACTAGCGCATGATGTCCTGCAAATCCTCGAGACCCTGCTCCATGGAAATGACAATGACATTATCGCCCACCTCCAGCGTATCATTTCCGCCGGGTATGATGGTACGGCGGTTCCGTACAATGCAGGCTACCAGATGGTTACTCTTCAGCTTCAGATTCTTCAGCGGAATGCCGGTGTACCTGGTTTTCTCCCGGATCCGGAACTCCAGCGCCTCGATCTTGCCGCCAATCAGCTTATACACTGTCTCCACATTGGCGCTTCCCATGGAATTCCGCATGGCGCGCACATAGCTGGTAATCACGTTGGCCGTAACGTTCTTCGCGGAAACCACGCTCTCCATGCCCAGCTGATCCATCATGCTCTGCAGACCCTCGTCGTTGACCTTGGTGACAATCTTCGGCACATGACGGCTTTTCGCGTACATGGACATGATGATATTTTCCTCATCCATACCGGTCAGGGTTACAAAGGCGTCCGCCTTGGAAATTCCTTCCTCCTCCAGAAGCTCGTGATCGGTGGCATTGCCATGGATAATCGTCGCTTTGGGAAGCAGATCGCAGAGCTCCATGCAGCGCTTCTCGTCCACCTCTATAATCTTGACCTGCATACCAAGCTCCAGAAGCTGGCTGCCCAGATAATAGGCCACCCGACCGCCGCCGCAGATCATGACATTTTTAGCCTTGCTGATGATACCCTTGGTAAGCTTCAGGAACTTCTCAATCTCCGGATGGGAAGCTGTAATGTTAATCTTGTCGCCGGGCTGGGGCACAAAATTACCATCGGGAATATAGACCGCTCCGTCCCGCTGCACCGCACAGACCAGCATTTTGATCTGATGCTTTTTATATAACTCGCTTAAAGAAAGACCCTCGATGGAGCTGTGAGACGGATAGGTCACCTCCACCAGCTCGACCCGACCCTTTACGAAGGTCTCGAGCTTCGCCGCAGACGGGAAGATCAGAACCCGGGATATCTCCCCCGCCAGGGCCCGCTCCGGATTTACCGCCATACTCAGCTTCAGATCCTCCTTCAGCAAATCGATCTGATTATGATAAATCGGATTCCGCACACGGGCGATGGTCTGCCTGGCTCCCAGCTTTCTGGCCAGCAGGCAGCAGAACAGGTTCATCTCGTCTGTGGACGCGCAGGCAATCACCAGATCTGCCCCCGGCACGTCCGCCTGACGCTGAATATCTGCGCTGGCTCCATCGCCCACCACACAGGATACGTCCATCTCATTGACCGCGTCCCTGAGCTTTCGTTCACTTTTGTCAATCAGTGTCACATTGTATTTTTCACCGGACAGCTGCATGGCGAGCTTATGTCCCACTTTTCCGTCCCCGATGATTACAATATCCATTTCTTCCTCTCCCTCTTATCGAAACCGGTCTGTCTCAAAATGCTCCATGGTCTTCAGACAGTTCAGAATCTCCCGGTATTTATCCCGGACAGTACCCTGTCCCAGTGTGATATCCAGAGACACCGCGATGCTCTCCAGAAGCTGCTCGTCCACATAGGCCTCCCACGCCTGAAACAGCTCCAGCTTGTCCCGGTAGCTCTCTGCCTCCAGGAACCGGAGCAACAGCGGATTCATCTGCTGTGGTTCTTCGATTTTCTCAAAGCGCCAGGTCTGCTCTGCGTCCGGATACTTCTCCCTGTCCACTTCGCTTGCAAACTCTTCGTAGGGGCGCACCCAGAATTCTTCCTCCCCGTACAGTGCCTGATACACGACTACCTTCTCTTCCGTATTCGCGTCACGCGCAATGGCCGTCACCTGATACTGGCCGCCTTTAAAATGGCGATAGTACTCGCCTGCTTTGATTTCTCTCACGGCAAATTCCTCTTTCCCTTTTTCTGAATATAGATACCCGTTCTATGAGAATATTCCAACTTTCCCAAAGTGTCAAGTCTTTCAGCATAAAATAGAATCCTGCTCTGCAGGATTCTCCGCCTGCGGCGGGTCGCTTTAGCGACATCATTCCATTCCGCCGCAGTGCGATAATATTTTTTTGGAATAGGGAATTCTATCGGAATTTCCTATTTCACAAAAAACCCGGGGACCTTACAGTTCCCCGGGCAGTACAGATACATCATTTTTAATTGTAGACAGCACATATAAGGTCTTGGTCCAGGCTACACCGGGCATTTCCTTGATATCCTGGTGTATGATTTCCAGGCTCTTGGAAGAGTCTGTCACGATCTTCAGCAGATAATCCACATCTCCCGCGATATAATAGCACTCCGCCACATTGTTATGGGCGTAGGCCGCTTCCGCAAATTCTTTTCCGTATTTGGGGTGTTCCAGACGCACAGAGATAAATACGGTCAGGTCATTGCCCAGCTGCTTCTCGTCCAGCACCACCGTGTACTGCTGAATGACGCCCTTCGCTTCCATTTTCCGAATCCGCTCTATTACCGCCGATACAGACAGGTTGATGGTCTGACTGATGGTTGACGCCGTCTGTCTGGAATTATCCTTCAGACATTTCAAAATGCTTAAATCAATGTTGTCCATACTTCTTCCTCCTCGCCCGGTCCGCTGCCACAAAAATAAGAAAAGACGGCTTGCTCCTCGCAAACCGCCTTGTTTACCGTTGGACTTATCTTACCAGAAAAAATATTTCCTGTAAAGTCCTAATTTACACAAAATTTTGTTTTTTGAAGCGTTTTTCTTTAGAAATATACCATCTCTTCCTCAGGGGGCTCCGCAGACTTCAGCGCTTTGGTATAAAGCACCGGTCCTTCCTCGCCGGAATACTCGTCCCGCTTCTCCACATAGACCTTCGCGGTCACAGTCAGCCACTGGCCATTTTTCAGTTTATCCACATTGTGGCTGCGACACAGGAAGCCTAAGAATACGGTGTCGTCGGCACAGCAGGTCATGGCTTTTCTGCCCGGTACGAAATAGCCCGGAGTCATCCGGCGCGGCTTCATGACGCGGCCCTTGAACCGGATGGTCTTGCCATCGTAGTGCTCGGGGTGATCCATGGCATCCACATACCAGATACCGTAATCAATGTCGCTGATGTCGATGATATCCGCGTTCAGGTCGAAGGGAAGCTCATCCTCGAACTCG
The DNA here is from genome assembly GCF_964245105.1 of Candidatus Dorea massiliensis AP6. Taxonomy (NCBI): domain Bacteria; kingdom Bacillati; phylum Bacillota; class Clostridia; order Lachnospirales; family Lachnospiraceae; genus Dorea; species Candidatus Dorea massiliensis. Next base: position 17,128 of record NZ_CAXTKW010000020.1, read on the forward strand.
AAGGGCTCGCCGCCCTCCTGCTCAAATTCCACCTGGGCCCGGGGATTCACGGCACGAATGTTGCGCTTATAGGACGCCGCCTTTGTACCCTCCACGCAACGGTCAAAGATAACCAGATCGGAATCCTGTACCATATCCATAAACAGAGACTTCATGTTCTGCATATATAGGTCAAAGGTGCCTGCGTCCACCAGGGTAATGCCCTGGGCCGGGAACCAGCCCTTCGGGAAACGCATTTCCCGAAACAGCTGCATGCCCCACATGCCATTCCACTCAATCATAACCTGACTGGGCTTGTACTTCTTCTGGCATTCCTCCAGGAACTCGGCAGTAAACTCCGCCTTGCCCTCGATGGTCACCAGTGTGGTGTCATAGGACTCCAGCACATGCAGGTCATACTCCTCCTCACCCTCTTCGCAGGCGATAAGCAGGGTCTTGCCACCGTCGGAGAAATAGGGGTCGGACAGGGTCTCCTGTATAAATGTGGTCTTTCCGCTCTCCAGAAAGCCATTTACCATATAAATTGGGATTTTATTTGCCATACTATCTTCCTCATTATACTCCGAAGAGTTCCTTCAGACCATCCTCATCAAGCAGAGAACCGATGACGCAGAGACGTCCGGTGTAATCCGGATTACCCTCGCGTATCTCATACTCCTCCGGTACGAAGTCAAACTCCATCCAGCTTCCATCCGTATTCTGAATGATACCCTTGGCACGTAAAATCAGACCGTACAGACCGGATTTGCTAAGTGTCTCCAGAATCTTCTCCAGTTCTTCGCGGCTGAAGCGCTTCGGGGTCTCTACGCCCCAGCTGGTAAATACTTCGTCTGCATGGTGATGGCCGTCGTGATCGTGATGATGGTGATCATGATCGTGGCAGCCGCAGGTGCAGCCCTCGCCGTGATCGTGGTCATGATGATGTTCATGCTCGTGATCATGGTCGTGATGGTGCTCATGATCATGGTCGTCATCATCCTGATCCAGGTCGCCCATATCCAGCTCCGCATGCTTCATGGCGTCCAGAATCTGCTTGCCGTTCAGCTGCTCCCAGGGAGTAGTGATCATAGTAGCCTTGTCATTATGCTCACGCAGCATCTTTACCGCCTCTGCAAGCTTCTCCTCGGTCATGCTCTGGGTACGGCTCAGTACGATGGTACCCGCATGCTCTACCTGGTTGTTGAAAAACTCGCCGAAGTTCTTCATGTACATCTTACACTTCTTGCCGTCTACAACAACGATAGAACTGTCGATGTGTACGTCCATGTGGCCCGCCACATTCTGGACTGCCTTCATAACGTCAGACAGCTTGCCAACACCTGACGGCTCGATCAGGATGCGATCCGGTGCATAGGTATCAATAACCTCCTTCAGCGCCGTTCCAAAGTCTCCTACCAGAGAACAGCAAATGCAGCCGGAATTCATCTCATTTACCTGTACGCCGGCCTCCTTCAGAAAGCCTCCGTCGATGCCGATCTCACCGAACTCATTCTCAATCAGTACGATCTTCTCGCCCTTGAATACTTCTTCCAGAAGCTTTTTAATCAGTGTTGTTTTTCCGGCTCCCAGGAAACCGGAAATAATAGTAATCTCTGTCATTTTCTTTACCTCCAGATCTTACGGCACCAGCAAACATGCTTTCCTGATGCTAATTATTCTCAACAACAAAGAGCGCTATGCGCAGCCTATGGCTGCATCATGCGCTCTGTTTCTTCGGTCTTATGCCAGCTTGCTCTTAGCAACTTCTGCCAGAGTAGCGAATCCAGCCGGATCATTTACTGCCATGTCAGCCAGTACCTTACGGTTCAGCTCAACCTCAGCCTGCTTCAGTCCATACATGAACTTGCTGTAGGACAGTCCGTTCAGACGTGCTGCTGCGTTGATACGAGCGATCCAAAGCTGACGGAACTGACGCTTTCTCTCTTTTCTTCCTGCGTAGGAGCTGGTCAGTGCTCTCATCACGGACTGCTTTGCTACACGATACTGCTTGCTTCTTGCTCCTCTATAACCCTTAGCGAGCTTTAATACTCTGTTATGTCTTTTCTTAGCGCCTAAACCGCCTTTAATTCTTGCCATTTCTTCTTTCCTCCTTGAAACTTCTCACTTCCGCTTAATCTGTGACTTACAGATACGGCAGAATCTTCTTCATGCTCTTTACGTTGGTTGCGTCCGTAATGGTAGCTTTTCTGAGATTTCTCTTTCTCTTCTGAGATTTCTTGGTTAAGATATGGCTCTTATAAGCTTTCATTCTCTTGAGTTTGCCTGTACCTGTTACTTTGAAACGCTTTGCAGCTGCTCTGCTTGTCTTAATTTTTGGCATTTTATATACTCCTCCTATCCTAGTATCCTTTTCCAAATTTCTATCAAATCATTGCCGCCTGCGCGGTTGATTTCAAAATTTTACTGACGCTTCTCTGCCAGAAACATCATCATCTGACGACCTTCCATCTTCGGAGCCTTCTCCACTACAGCCACGTCGGACATCTTCTCTGCAAATACGTCGAGAATCTGCTTTGTCTTCTGCACATGGGCCATCTCTCTTCCGCGGAAACGTAAGGTTACCTTTACCTTGTCACCCTTCTGGATGAACTTCTTTGCAGCTCCCACCTTCGTATTCAGGTCGTTCTCCTCGATATTCGGTGACAGACGAACTTCCTTGATCTCAATGGTTCTCTGCTTCTTCTTGGCTTCCTTTTCTTTTCTCGCCTGCTCGTACTTGTACTTGCCGTAATCAATGATCTTGCATACAGGCGGCTTCGCCGTCGGTGCAATCTTCACCAGGTCCAGTTCTGCTTCCCGGGCAATCTTCATCGCATCTCTTGCAGACATGATGCCAAGCTGCTCTCCGTCAGCGCCAATCAGGCGAATCTCCTTATCCCGGATCTGTTCGTTAATCATTAAATCGCTAATTGTAGTGCCCTCCTTCTAAGAAAGAAAAAAACTAAAAAAGTGGATAGTCAGACTATCCACTTAAATATCTCTTTACACGACCTGTATTCCTGTCGATATCTTCGATAATTATAAACCCGAGTCGCCATCTGCGCTAAGGTGAGAGTGGATACTCTGCTTTCTGTCACCATGATATATTAACACATGGAAATTCCTGTGTCAACTATTATTTTCCCTGATTCTGATCTTTTTTCGCCGTCTCCGGATGCCAATCAGAACCGTTGCTATCATACCGCCAAACAGAAGTATTGTCAAGCCTGAATCACCGGTGCGTCCAGCCATTTGCGCTTTTTTGCTCTGCTCTGCCTGAATGCGGCTGTCGGGCGTCAACAGGAAACGGATCGGCGTTATCTCTGCCTGATTTCCTGCCAGATCCACCGCCTGCACTGTCAGCTCCTGCCAGTCGTCGGCGCTATTGAGCGTAAGTTCCATTCTGCCGTCGTTCTCCCGCAATTCTTCGGCTGTGTATACACGAACACTCCCGGCCTGTCCGACCTGAAGCTCCCGCATTCCCAGATTGTCCTGTACATCCAGCAGCACTGTCCGATGCCTCTCCTGATAACGGCCCTTCTCCTCTACACCGGAAACCAGAATCACCGGCGGCGTCTTGTCCACGGCAAATTCCAGCCGTTTGCCCTTACTGCGGTTGTCGGAGACATTGGAAGCCCGATCCTCGGAATACAGGGTTACTGCATAGACACCCTCCCCGGTGAAATTTTCTTTCGCAATCCGGTAGGTATACTGCTGCCAGCCTGTCTCCATGCTTCTGCTCACCTGATAATCCGTTCCTTCCTTCAGGCTTTTAAGCTCCCCGTCGTGACTGCTGGTAATCTCCCGGAGTGTCAGAGCGTCCACATTGGTCTCCAGAATCACAAGCTCCGGTTCTTCCCGGGTGTAATAGCTCCCCTGTTCGCCCGCCAGCCTTTCTGTGGCCTCGCCCAGAGTATAGACAGAGCCGCAGCGGTTTACAGAAAAGGTGACTGTCTCTTCCTTACGATTGCCTGCCAGATCGGCTGCAACCACCTTCAGTGTATACATATCATCCCATTTCTGCTCCATGGGAATATCATCCAGCTTGTATTCCATGCCATTTTCACTGCGGCTCAGCTTTCCGACCAGCTTCATATCACCGTTATGATAACCGGTCAGGGTAATACTCTCTCCCTCCGGATCATAATATCTGTCCATGCTTCGGATGCCCGGACGCACAGCGCCGTTATTGGCGGAATGGTCCAGAATATCAAAAATGGTAAGCTCCGGCGGCGTCTGATCCAGCACAAAGCGTTCCGATTCCCATAAGGGCAGCTCATTATCCGCCAGATCCCTTCCGGTCACACAGAAAGCGTAGGCCCCGTCCTTTTGAAAATGGAGTCTTGCCGTATGCAGTTCCCCGTTGTGACTCCAGGCGGACAGCTCCGGTTCTTCCCCTTCTTCCTCCACCTGCGTTCGGATCTGAATGGCTTTCTCGTCGAAATTCTTTTCCCGGATCGTCAGCCGCGCGGTGCGGGCTTCTTTATAATAGAAGCCGTTCTGTACGTCGGTATTGTCCCAGGCAACGGTAAGCTCCGGCGGCGTGCGATCGATGACAAAGGCGTCCGTCCGATCGTAATCCGCCCAGTTGCCGGCCAGATCCTGGAAGCTCACATGAAAGGTATACGCTCCGTCCGCCTCAAATACAAGCTGGCAGGTATGCGTCATTTCGTCGCCGCTGCCGCTGTGTGTCCAGGGCCCCGGCGCCGGCACCGGGCCATCCCCATTGGTAATCCGGAATTCCACGTCCCGCGGGTCGAAATTACGTTCTTTGATGGTAATCGTAGCTGTCCGGGGTTCCCGGTAACAGGTTTCCCTGATCGGAGTATTCAAATCATAGGTTACGGTAATCTCCGGCTTTGTCACATCGATATTGCAGCTTATCTCCGCCCTGCTTTCGTATCCTGCGTTGTCTGTGAGCTCTGCCTGTACCTTTACGTCATTGTGATTATAGTCCGCAGCCCGCAGCTTCATGGTTTCTGTCGCTTCGTAAGTAAGCTCCGACAGATATTTCTTTTCGCTGCGGATTTGTCCGTCCGCCCGGATAATCCAATCCCGCAGGCCTGTGAAACGATCCGTCAGGAATGCGTCCAGCTCCACGTCCGTATTATAATAGGCCTGTCCATCCACAATGCGGCCGGGCTTTGTGCATATGGCCAGCCGGGCTTCTGCGGATTTTTCGTGTGTTTCCGCGCTCTCGACGCCGCAGCTCAGGGTCTTTTCAGATTTACGACCTGTCCAGTCCCAGACCTCTGCCTGCACGGTTCCCCTGAAATCTGCTGTTTCCTGCGAAACCGGAAGAGTCAGTTCAAAGCTTTCCGTCGCCGCAGGTTCAAAGCTCTGCTCCCGCACTGTGACCGCTCCCTCCACGTCCGTCAGAGTATAGCGGATTTTCTGAATACCCGCCACGCTGTCACGGGCTTTCGCACATAAGCTTACGGACTGTGCGGAAAAAAGCCAGCCATAAGGCTCGTAAGGCAGGTAAGACGCAGGCTCTCCGGTCAGCTTCAGTTCATCCGGGGCTGTCTTATCTATCGTCACCTTCACCCGGTAATCTCCGATTGCTCCCCGGTATTCTTCCCCTTCCGCCCAGACCGCCTGATTACCGGCCAGATCCGTAATGTTCATGGGAATTCCATAATTTGCCTCCGTCGTCAGGGGAAGCTCCAGTGTCCGGCTGCCGGAAATCAGCTCCCGCTCCTTCCACTGCTCCGCCGTATTCCAGGCCGCTGTCCCGGCTATGGCCATGCCGCTGCTGTCCTCCGCCTGCATTCTGAGTATCTCCGCCCGCACTTCACGAAGGCGCAGATTTTCATCCGCCACCGTAATCTGAAGGAGCGTATCTTCCGCATAGTAACTGTGTCCCTTATGTACCGCCACCGGCTTTCCCGCCACCGAAACTGCCACCTTCGGCGCTGTCCGATCTATCAGCAGACGATGCCCTTCATATTCGTCCTCCTGCATTCCGGCCTGAACCAGCGCATTTCCCGCCCGCATCGGATTGCCCGCCGCATCCCGGCAGGCCGCATGGAAGCGGTATACCTGCTCCGCCAAGACTCTGCAGGTCCCCGTATAACGATGCAGGCCGGTCTGCTCCCACTGTAGGTCCGCCGTTTTTCCATCCAGCCGGATATCCAGATCCGCCAGTCCGGTCAGCCGTCCCCCCGTCAGAATCGGAACCGCATATGTCTCTTCTATCACGAAGCTTACTTCCACATCCCGGTTATAATAAGCGGTGCAGTCCTTCGTCGGCGCGTCACCTGCTGCCAGATCCGTTCCATCCGCTGCCAGCGTCCGCACCGGTTCCGTATATGTCACCTGAAGCTTCGGCCCCTGGTGATCCAGGATGAAAGGTTCGCTTTCGACGCTTCCTGTCTCCTCCAGACCGACACCATTTTCACCGATATAGCTAAGGACCGCCTGATAGACACCCTCCACGCCCGGCTCTCCGTCAAATTCCAGGCTGCCCCGGTGAAGATAAGAGGCCGCTGTTTCTTCCCAGACAATCTCTGAATCCCCCAGGCATCCCTCCCGGACAATCCGCTCTCCCTGTGCGTCAAGCACCGTCACCTTTACAGCCTCCGCGTTCCAATTTTCCCTTTCATCCTCAATACAGAAGCTTATCCGCACGTCTGCGCCTTCCAGATTTTTGTAAAGCGTTGCCTCTCCCGCTTCCGTCCGGAATTGCCTGACCGGCGTGCCTTCTATGGTCAGCTCCCGCAGCTTCGGGCCCTGCAGGTCCTCCACCGCGTCAGTCTCCTCCGCCCAGGCCGCAGCTCCAAGCCCCAGCCACAGACCAAGCCCCAGTACCGGCAGGAACGTTCCCCTTATCCTCTTTTTCAATGTTCTCCTCCTATCCGCTCCCGGCAGTGAATCACCAGCTGCTCCCGCTCTACGCGAAATTCCGGCTCCGAAACTTCTTTATTTACAAGCAGTTCTGTCTTTTCCATACCCATTTTCTCCCGTCTCCTGCCAAATCGCCGCTGTCCCCGAAAGCCCGCAAGGCAGGCTATGGCCGGGCCGATCTCCCAGCGCACAAACAGGGCCGCCGTTCCAATAAACGACATGCCTGCGGCGATTCCCAAAAACAACCCAAGCCTGTGAAATACTTGCAGGCGCGTCATGACCTCTCCCATATTCAACCTCCTGATTTTCTGCCTCCGTAAACCGATTCCAGCAGCCGCTCTGCCTTCCGGATCATGTCCGTCAGTTCCTGCTTTTCCGCCGCTATCGCCTTTTGCTCCACATCCGAAAGCTCTCCAAAATCCGTTCCCAGCCTTTTTCTGATCTCCTGAAGGGCTGACTCAAGCTCCTCACGTTCCACACCTGCCTTCTGAAATTCCGCTCCCCGGGTGATGATCTGTCCTACCAGCTCCTGGTACATCACCAGCGCCGTTCGTGCATTATCCTCCGCCACAAGATTGCCCCGGGTCAGGGCCGACAGATCCGCCCAGTACTGTCCATAGGAAATCAGATCGTCCCCCGCCTCGTCGGCCTGACCAATCCGGGTATAATAATCGGCGATCGCATAGAGCCTCTCCGCCCGTCCCTCCTGCCAGGTGTTCAGCTTTCCTGAATCAGCCGCCGCTTTCAGCCAGATCCGCGCATTCTTTTTTCCTGCGTTCTCCTCATACTTATAAAAATAGGCAATCCCTGCCTGATAGGCAAATTCCGCATAGCCCCTTTTATTTTCCCGGAACAGCTGCTCCCAGGTTTTTCCATCTCCTTCATAGCGAATCAACAGTCCCCGCAGCCGCTCGCTCTCTGCTGCTGTCAGGAGCTGATCATCCAGAAAGCCATCCTCCAGCAGCGTCATCCACCCATCCGCGCGCTTCGGATCCAGGGAAATGGCTTTTTCACAGGCTGCCAGCTCCTCCTCTTTTTTTGTGGCGTTCCCTGCTGCCAGAAGCCAGGCACCGTAGCTGTCCCGCCGCAATTGCCGTTCCGCTGCCCCGGACGCCGCCGCGCTGACGCCCAGCAGGAATGTCAGTCCCAGAACCGCCGAAAACCGCCGCAGCTTTTTCTTTTGTTCCATCCGATACGCCGCGTCCTGCTCCCAGTAATGACGCAGCGCGTAAGACAATTCTTCCGCACTCTGATAACGCCCCGCCTTTTCCTTCTGTACGCACCGCTCTACAATGGCCTCCAGACCCGCCGGGATCTCCGCCCTCAGGGCGCGCAGCGGCTGCAGCCTGTGGGGACCTTCCCCGGTCAGCAGCTGAAACAGCATGACACCCAGACAGTAGATATCCGTCCGGGCGTCGCTCTGCCCCTCCTCATACTGCTCCGGCGCCGCGTAGCCGCAGGTTCCGAGCGCCACCGTATCCGTCGAAAGCTCCGGTCGGAATTCCCGGGCCGCCCCCAGATCAATCAGCACAATGGTTCCGTCCGGCTTAAGCATTACGTTGGAAGGCTTCATATCCCGGTATATGACAGGCGGCGACTGTCTGTGCAGATAAGTCAGTACCTGACAGAGCTGTCCGGCCCAGTCCAGTACCCGTTCCACCGGCTGGGCCCCCTGCTCCCGAAGCATTGCTTCCAGCGTCTGTCCTTCCACATAATCCATGACAATCAACAAGCGCTCTCCCTGTTCAATCACATCCACGATGCTGGGAAGATGGGGATTTTTCAGACGCTTCATTAGCGCGATTTCCTTTCGTTCCGTCTCCAGCTCCTGAAACTCTTTCCGGACCAGCTCCTTGACCGCCCAGGGCTTATTGGCTTTTTCATTGACCGCCAGATAGACCACGCTCATGCCGCCCCGGCCAAGGACGCTCTGAATCTTATATTTGCCGCCTATGACCGTTCCGATTTCCAGCATAGCCTTCCTCTTTTCCCGGCTTTCCCGCCTTCCTGCGGACGCACCAGCAGGGCGGAAATATTATCCTTCTCCCCGTGTCTCCGGTTCCGGGCCGTCACCCTTTTTGCGGCCCTCTGCATCTGCCTTTCCCCGGTGAGAAGCTCCGGAGAGAAATCCGCTGCCAGACGTTCCGGCGCATTGCCGTGCCAGAAGCCGTCCGTGCACAGAAGGTACATGGCGTCCTGCCTGATCGTACCCCTCTGGTATTCCGCCACCGTCTCCGGGCACGCTCCGATGCAGCGGGTCAGGACGCTCCGTCTCCGATCCCTTTCCCCTTCCTCCCGGGTCATAAATCCCCGTTCCACAGCCTCCGCTGCCAGAGAGTGATCCCGGGTCAGCTGCCGCGCCGTATCTGCCGCAATTTCATACAACCGGCTGTCGCCCACGTGGACGCAGTACCAGTTTTCTTCGGTAAAAAGGGCTGCCGTCAGCGTGGTGCCCAGCACAATTCCCTGCTTCTCTCCATATGTCCGAAGCCTTTCATTTTCCGTATGTACCAGATTTTTCCAGTCTCCCAAAAGCTCCCGTTCCGGAAATCCGGCCATAAGTACCTCCGGAAAGCGGCTCTGAAACCAGTCCGCCAGACTTCGAAGCACCTCGCTGCTGGCCAGCTCGCCCTTTTCCAGGCCGCCCAGCCCATCGCAGACCGCCGCCAGCACATAACGCCTCCGCCCGCAGACCGCCTGCTGTAGCAAAAGGGCATCCTGGTTGACTGCGCGGGTCTTCCCCTTGTCTGTACAGGCCGCCAGACAAAACTGCACTCTTCCATCACTCCATTTCCAGTGATTCTCTGTTTTTTCTTCTTTGGTAAAATCGGCGATATGCCGTGACACTCCGGTGAATTCCGGAGGAATCGCTGAACCTATGATATAACAGATTCCGGCAGAATTCAAGTGGAAAACTCAAATTCTGCCGGATGAAATTTCGACATTTTTCGACATTTTGTTGAAGGCTGTCGGGTGATTTCCCATAAGGGAGAGTGCCTGCCCGGATTAGTTTCTCCGCAGAGCTTCGATGGGGCTTAAACGCGCCGCCTTCTTCGCCGGGTAGATACCGAAGAAGATGCCCACGGCTGAGGAGAATACGGTGGCTAGGACTATCGTCACGATACTGATGGCGGGCTTGAAGCCCAGCACGGGCAGGGAGCAGATGCCGTAAGCTCCCAGAAGGCCCAGCACGATGCCGATGAGGCCGCCCATGCAGGTGATGATGGCGGATTCGGCCAGAAACTGCATCATGATGGATCCGGTGCGAGCACCCAGAGCCTTTCGGATACCGATTTCCCGGGTCCGTTCCGTAACCGATACCAGCATGATGTTCATGACGCCAATGCCGCCCACCAGCAGGGCGATGGCCGCCACTAGGGCGATGAAGGCGGTAATCATGTCCAGCATACTGGTAATCTGGGCAATCTGGCTGTCGCCGTCCTGGAGCATAAAGGCGTCTTCCCCCTGGGTCTGGTGCCGGCTTGCCAGCAGATTCAGAGCCTCCTGCCCCACTTCCCTGGAATACTGGCTTCCCTCAGAAATGATATTCAGGCCGTAGAAGGAATCCAGTTCATAACCAAAGGCATAATTGGCTGTGTAAGGCATATAAAAATTCACATAACTGGTCTCTCCCATCATTGCGCCCATCATGCCGCCCTCGTCCTCGGATTTCATAACGCCGCAGATGGTGATTTCCTGGGTCACATTGTAAATGGTTGCCTCCACGGTCATGCCGATCACATCGTCGGTTCCGAACATTTTGATGGCGTCGCTCTGGCTGACCACGGCCACCAGATTCATTGCCTCCACGTCGGAATCTGTAAAATAATGTCCCGCCACCATTTCCGGATTGTGGGTATATTCCAAATCTGCTGTACCTGTGGTGGCGTACACATCAAAGGTTCCTTTCGGAGTCAGGATGCTGCCAAACATGCTGTCGGAAGGCGTCACGCCCTTTACGTGGGAGATTTTCTCTTTGATGGCATTCATATCTTCCACGGTTATCTGCTGTTCGTCCGTTCCGCCGTCCGTATTGGAATAGACGTAAATCTGGCCTCCGGCAATGGCATTTAAGGCGTCGCTCATTTTCGTCTTCGCGCCTCCGCCGATGGACATAATCATGATGACGGAAGAGATACCGATGATGATGCCCAGCATGGTCAGGAAGGAACGGCCCTTGTTGGCCCGGATATTGTCCAGGGCCATTTTGATGTATTCATATAGCTGTGCCATGCTTACTCCTCCACTGCGGTGACACGGGTGCCCTCGGTGATGCCGGTGGTCAGGCCGCCGGAAATGACTTTGTCGCCTGCTGCCAGACCGGATTTTACTTCTACGGCGTCATCGGAAGCCAGCCCCTTTTCAATCACTTTTTTCTCTACGACGCCATTTTCATTGACCACATAGCAGAAGTCGCCGTCCTGGCCGGAGTTCACACACTCAGCCGGAACCACCAGCACATCCTTCACGAAACGGCCCTGTACGTTCACCTTGGCCTCCAGTCCCAGATAAATGTTCTCGTCCGGGTTGTCAATTTTCACCTGTGCGGTAACCACTGGGGTTCCCTTATCGTTTTTCTCGGCGATACGGCTGAGCTTGGTTACGGTGCCTTCGTAGGTATGGCCTGCCAGCGTTACGGTAGCCTTCTGGCCCTCTTCCATCTTCTCCAGATCATATTTGGTGATGCTCATTTCCACGGTAACGTCCTCGCTGCTGGCTACGGTCAGAAGCTCGCCGCCCTTGGTGGCCGGGCCGCCTGCGACTGCCGCCACCTTCGTTACCACGCCGGAAAAATCTGCTTTGATGCCATCTTTACCCTGCTGGATATCGTCCTTGGTCATCGTTGCTTCCAGGGTGCTCAAGTTATTCTGGGCTGCCAGCTGGCTCCTGGCCGCGCCGGAGAGCTTGGCCGCGTCGGTGGAATCCTTGATGCCCTCCTCCTTGGATTTGCTGGTTTCCAGCTTGGTTTTATTTTCCTGGGCGTCCTTTAAGCGTCCCTGATAGCTGTCCAGCTTCTTCACGATTTCGTTGTAATTATTCTGCTCATCCTGGATGCTCTTCTCGATATTCGGGAGAGACGCCTGGGCATCGGCAGCATGCTTGCTTGCCTGATCAACCGCGTTCTGCGCCACCGTCACAGCGTCCTGCAGCTTCTGATAGTCCACACTGCTCTGATCCGTGATACTGGTCTGTGCCAGCGCATCTTTTGCTGCTTTCAGCTCCTGGTTAGCCGCATCTAACGCCGCAATCGCCGCCTTCGCCGCGTCCTGCTGACTCTTCAGATCCGCCAATTTATTGGAAGAATCGCCCTGATAGCCGGTATACTCGTTGACCCGCTTATTCAGGTGATCCACATTGTCGTCTTCCTCGTCCAGCTGCCGGTTGATGATATCCAGAGCCGCGGAAGAACGGTTGTACTCGGACGCGTTTTTATTGTCCTTTTCGATGGAATCCTTGTAGCCATAGTTGGCTGCGCTGCCGGTGAGCTCCGCCTGCTTGTAGAGGTTGTCAAGCTCGGCGCTGTCGTAGGTAAGCAGCGTATCGCCTGCCTCCACGGTGTCGCCCACCTGCAAATCAAACTCCGAAACGGTGGCGGATACCGGGGAGAAATAGGTCTTTACTTCCTCGGACTGCACCGCGCCGCTGCCGTCCACAGACTGGCTGACGCTGCCGACGGTTACCTCGGTGACGCTGACCATCGGGTAGCTTGGACCTGCGAAGGCTCGCGGCAAAATGGCCACGACTGCTACCACTACGACTACACCGCCGATGATAATCCGCTTCCGGCGCTTTTTCTTCTGGACCGGGGTCAGCGGCGTTTTCTCTTTCTTCTCCTTCTGGGCGCTCTTTTTGAACAGGCCCTTCTTTGCTTTCTGTTCTTCCTGTTCTGTGAGCGCCTCGTCGGTTTCCCATTCTTCCATCAGGCTCTTTTTCTCTTCCATGGTTCCACTCCTCATTCTTTCTTTAAAATACAACATCTTCATTGATGTAATCTTCTACAATATGGCCGTCCATGATGCGGATGACGCGCTTGGCCTGGGCCGCAATGCCGTTGTCATGGGTAATCAGGATGACAGTCCGACCGCCCTTGTAGAGCTCCTTCAAAATCTGCAAAATCTCTTTGCTGGATCCGGAATCCAGGTTTCCCGTGGGCTCATCTGCCAGAATCACCGGCGGCTTCGCCGCAATGGCCCGGGCGATGGCCACGCGCTGCTGCTGGCCGCCGGACATCTCGTTTGGCTTGTGGTCCATGCGGTGGGCCAGACCGACGATTTTCAGGGATTCCTCTGAGAGGCGTTCCCGCTCCTTCTTCGGCACGCCCCGGTAAATCAGGGGCAGCTCCACATTTTCCCGGGCGGTCAGATTGCTGATCAGGTTGAAGCCCTGGAAAATGAAGCCGATTTCTTTGTTGCGGATATCCGACTGCTCATCATCGGTCAGGGTGGACACGTCCTGCCCGTTCAGGAAATAGGTTCCCGATGTGGGCGTATCCAGACAGCCCAGCATATTCATCAGGGTGGATTTACCGGAACCTGACTGGCCGATGATGGCTACGAATTCCCCTGTTTCTATGGAAAGACTCACGTGATCCAGCGCCCGGACTTCATTTTCGCCGGGGTTATAGATCTTGCAAATGTCTTTTACTTCCACCAGTGCGCTCATATTTTTCTCCTTCTTTTTCCACAAAAATGGGATTTTGTCCCACATCTATATTAGTCTTGTAATACAATACCATATATTTTTTGAACTTCAAGGACATTCATAAATTCTTAAAAAAACCTTAACCGCAACCATCACTTATTGGCTCTTCCGTGCTTCTTTTTTGTAAGATTTCTCCAGATGTCAGCAGGGCATTTCCCTGGAAATGGGTCTTCTTTTCCTTGCTTTCACTGCATATATTAGGAGAAATTCTTTTCCTACAGGCTGGTTTTTATCATGATCCATAAAAAAATTCTGATTGCGGGCTTTCGGGAGCAGACCCGGAATTATTGTGCCGCCTTTTCTCTGCTGGGCGCGCAGGCTGAAACCCTTTGCGGAACAGTTCAGGAGCTTTCCATGCTGCTGGCAGACGATTTTCTCCCGAATCCGGCGGATTTTGACGGTCTCATTCTGCCCGGCGGCGGAGATATCAGTCCTTTTTTCTATCATATGGAAAATAAGGGGTCGCGGAATATCGACTCTCTGCTGGACTCCGTGCAGTTCTCACTGTTCCGGGCTTTTACGGCTGCGGGAAAACCGGTGCTTGGCATCTGCAAGGGCATTCAGCTTATCAATGTGGCCTTTGGCGGAACGCTGATTCAGGATCTGTCCGTGGAATCCCTGAGCATCCACGCCTGGGACGAGGGGGATAAAATTCATATAACAAAAGCTGCACACGGTACCTTTCCGGCGCAGCTTTACAGTAATTTTCCGCGGGTCAACAGCGCCCACCACCAGGCGGTGGCCGCTGTCGGGGATGGCCTTCGGGTGGCCCAGTACGGGCCGGATTTCGTGATCGAGGCTCTGTACCATGAGAGGCTGCCGATTCTCGGGGTGCAGTGGCATCCGGAGCGGATGTGTTTTTCCTTTGCGCGGGAAGAAATCGAGGACGGAAGTAAGCTTCTAAAATACTTTTTGTCGCTGCTGTAAATGTATTTGTAAAATTATGATTGCAAAGCTTCCTTTTCCTTACGCAGCCCTTGTCTTATACCGTTTTTGTTTCGCTCATTTTATTTAAGAATACGGCGATAATAACGCAGGAAATTGCCGCCTGCTATGCCCTTTGCCGTCGCTTCGTCCATGCCCCGCTGCAGTAAAGCGGCAGTCAGCTTCATCATCTCGCCGTGGTGGGCCAGCACGTCATAAATTTCTGTCTCAAAATGGATGCGCGGGGTGGTTTCTTCCAGTCCTTTACAGAGATCGAAGCCGTAGCCCACATGCTCCGGATCCGCGATGCGGACCAAGTGCTCGGCGTGTTCGCAGAGACGGAGCAGGGCCGCGTCCGCATTCTGTCCCGCTGCCTCCGGCGCTCCGGCGGCTCCTTCCCGTTCTGTCTTTTCACGCTCCGGCATCACGCCGGTCAGATACCCGCAAGCATTCAACCCGATGACGCCACCACGCCCCGCAATCTCGCGGATCTGATCGTCTGTCAGATTCCGATAATTCTCATGTACCGCCCAGGCGTCGGAGTGGCTGGCAATAAAGGGCTGCTCTGCCAGATCGCACACGTCCCGGAAGCCTTCGTTGCTCAAATGGCTCACGTCCAGCCACATGCCAAGCCGTTCCATTCTCCGAATAGCCTCTTTTCCAAGATCCGTCAGACCGCCCGGGATCTCTTTGAACTGCCCCGCCGTGCAGCAGCCGGTGGCAAAGGCGTTCCGACGGCTCCAGGTGAGGCCTGCGCCCCGGACGCCCAGATCGTAGAAGGTCCGAAGCAGAGACAGATCATTTCCCAGGGGATCGAGGCCCTCCAGGGACAATAGAACTGAGATCCGGCCTGCGGCCAGGTTCTCTTCCAGTTCCGCACGGCTTGCTGTCACACGGATGCGGTCGCTTACCGGCTCCAGGTCTTCCTTCAGGGCCGTGATTTGTCCCAGAGCCTTCCGAAGCCCCAGCTCCGGCAAATCCCGGTTTGTAAGATAAATGGAGGAAACCAGGATATTCAGCCCTGCCTCCTGAAAATGCGGCAGATACCGCTGTTCCACCACGCCGCTCTCTCCGGTCAGGCGGCGTTCATACACCTCCGCCGCCAGATCGAAGTGGGCGTCCACTACCGGATTTTCCCGGTGAATTTTTCTTGCCTGTTCCAAATACTTTTCCTGTATGAGCATATTAATTCCTCTGACCTTTTTCATACTGCGGGTTCCGATATACAGGTTTCCTCACTGTCTGCCGTAGGCACTACATGTATTTCTACAACTGCCGCCTCCAGTCAGGCAGACATGCTCCCTGTTCTATCGAAAACCGCACTCTTTCTTACTTATTCTTACGCTTCTTTCTTGTTCTCCGTCACCGCAAAGCTCACCGCCGCCGTAAACAGATCCGCGTCCGTCTCCACCCGGAAGCTGCCACCGCAGGCCTCGGTGAAGCTTTTGGCGATAGACAGCCCCAGTCCGCTGCCGCCGTCCGTCCGGCTCTTATCGCCCCGGACGAAGCGCTCGGTGAAATCAATGCCGTCGCCAAGCTCGGTAGCAGATGTATTTTTCATAACCGCCGTTGCATTTCCATCTTTTTCCACAAGCGTCAGGTACACGCGGGAACCGGGCAGGGAATACTTCAATGCGTTCTGCAACAGATTCTGGAATACACGGTACATGCGCTGGCCGTCCGCCGTGATCATCACCGGTTCCTCCGAGATAGACACCCGCATGGAGAGACCACTCTGCTCGATGGGTTCCGCCATATCCGCCAGGGTCTGGCGCAGAAGTTTGGCGAAATCCAGCTTCTCCGGCTTCACCTGCAGCTCGCCGGATGCCGCCTTGCTCACCTCAAACACGTCCTGTACCATGGCGCTCAGGCGCTCGGATTTCTCACCCAGGACACGGATGTAATCTTTCACATCCTCAGGCAGATTTTCCTCCTGCTTCAGGATGTCCACATAGCTGACGATGGAAGTCAGCGGCGTCTTGATGTCGTGGGACACATTGGCCACCAGCTCCACCTTCATGCGCTCGCTCTTCGTGCGCTCCCGGATAGCCGCCTCCATGCCCTCCTGGATGCTGTTCAGGTCCTCCGCCGCCGCTTTCAGATCACTGTCCTCCGGCAGCGACAGCGCATTTCCCATATCGCCGCCCCGGACGGCTCCGATCTGCTCCGTCAGCGCGCCCAGATCCTCGGCCAGCCGATGTACCTTCCCCACATAGAAGAAGCCCACGAAGGGAATCAGGGAGCGCCGCTGCCATTTCACCAGCTTCTTCTGCACGGGCTGTTCAAGCTCCCGGGTACTGATGCTGCGCCGCAGACGGCCCATGACGATCTTCTGCTGTCCCTGATTCCGGCGCAAATCAGTGATTCCCAGATACAGCGGCCAGAAAATCAGGAACAAGCAGGTGAAAATCCCGTTCCGGTTGGACGCCAGGTAATCCCGCGCCTCCGGCGCATAGTCCTCGATTCCATAATAGACGACCCATCCCGGACTGAAACTGCTCCAGGTTAAAAACTCATTTATGAGGATCAAAAGCAGACAAATCGGAAGAACCAGGAAGATCAGCAGCTTAATTTCAAGCCAGATTTTTCCAGTCCGTCTGGCGATGATTTCCCGTCCTGCCCTTCGCGGCTTCCGAAACATCCACGCCAGAAGTAACAAAAGGAGAGCCGCCGCCAGACCGGCTTTGCTGCGTGCCAGCTGCTGCCTTTCTGCCGCCAGACTCTCCTTCAGACGGTAGAGGACGCCGCCGTATCGGTTGGTTCCGTTTGTGCCGCTGACTACGTAGAGCTTAGGAGCCTTCGCCGCTGCCAGATAGACCGCGATTGCTTTCGCCTCATCCCCGACTGTGAAGTTCTGGTAGCCCGGCACGGCCCAGCGGCTGTTCTCCCGGTAAATGCCGTCGCCGTAGACGTCCACGGTCTGGCCGTCCTTTTCCATGGCTACCTTACCGTCGCCGTCTTTATTGTAGATCAGCTGAAAATTATACTCCTCCGCCGGGATCCAAGACGCGAAATCCATGCCGATGCTGGCATTTTCCGCGTCCAGTCCGTCGATGTTCGTATAGATCAGTTTTCCGTCTTTGAACACCGCGTAACGCAGGTTCTGGTCGGCTTTCATTTCCTCCAGATAGGCATTAAAATTCGCCGTGCTGTATCCGCCTGCTTCTGTGGCTGCCTCTTCATAGCTCATGGAACCTGCGTAACCAGACGTCCACCATTCGGATATGACCGTATCTGCCGCATAAGAATCATACCGATAGCCGGAATCGCTGTAGCTGTACTGATAGCCCATCCAGTCCTTTCCCTTGAGTCCGATGCCGATCAGATCCTCCAGCCGATTCGACATGGTCGTGGCAAATTCCTGTGTTTTCTGATAGTCGGACTGCCGCAGATCCGTGTTCGAAATCAGCGTCAGCATGGAAATGAAGTTGTAAATCAGCAACGTCATTCCCAGAAAGAAGGCAAGCATGCCTATCCAGATTTTAGATTTTTTCCATTTTGTATCCAATGCCCCACACCACCTTTAAATATTCCGGTTCTTTCGGATTGAGCTCGATCTTTTCACGAATGCGGCGGATATGTACCATGACTGTATTTTCCGGTGCATAGGCTTCTTCCTCCCAGACCCGGCGGTAAATCTCCTCCGCCGGGAAGACGCGACCCCGATTTTTCATCAGAAGCTCCACGATCTTCGTCTCCGTGGCGGTCAGCCGCACCGGCTCTCCGTCTGCGTACAGGGTTCGTTCGGATTGGCGATAGGTGAGTCGGCCATTTCGGATCTCGTCCCCGGACACGCCCGCGTGGATGTCGCCCAGCATGGTATAGCGCCGAAGTTGGCTTTTTACCCGGGCTGCCAGCTCCTGGGGATGAAAGGGCTTCGCCACGTAATCATCGGCGCCCATGGACAGGCCTAAGATTTTGTCGGTCTCCTCGCTTTTGGCACTGAGGACGATGATTGGGATATTTTTCCGCTCCCGGATTTTCATGACGGCGGACAGTCCGTCCAGGCGCGGCATCATCACATCCATGATAATGAGCTGCACCGGCTTTTCCACTGCCAGCTCCAGGGCCTGCAGGCCGTCGTAGGCCTTCAGCACCTGATAGCCCTCTTTTTCCAGAAGCACTGCAATGGCTCTCACAATCTCCCGGTCGTCGTCTACTACCAGTACACATTCGTTCATATTTGCTCTCTCCTTTTCCGGTGGTTTCAGGATACCCTTTCTTTCTTACGGGACACCGGGGGATTTTCTTACAGCTTTCTTACAATCTTAAATCTTTTTCATTGACCGGGTTATAAAAGATCTGTACCTGCTTGATATGGGGCGCGCCCACCACGGAAATCAACTCGCCACGCTTCAGGCCCACCAGGACTTTGTCCTTGGCCTCCATCAAATTCTGAAAATTACTCTCGTCCGTATCCTGCCAGTAGCAGCGAAGCTCCAGGGCCGGGTTACGGGTCTGCCGCCAGGTATCGGCGTCGTCATCGTAATAGTCATCCTCCTGGACGTTCTCTTCGATCCGCGGCTCCACCATGTCTTTATTGTAGGTAATGCGGAACAGCACGGTATTTTCCGGAATGCTCTCGTCGGCCTCCACATCGGGAGCCGTATCCCAGTAGCCGTCAATATTCCAGACGCCCTGCTCCGGGTCGATCTCTTTGCTGATGTCTCTGGTAACGATATCTGTCTTGCCGACCACTTCCGCGCCGCCGTAGGCCAGGCCTGAAAATTCGCCGAAGGCTACGCCTGCGCCGATGCCGGACAGCAGGATGCCGCCGCAAAAGATGCCGATAGTTATTTTATGCAATCTGGTCATGTTCATCCTCCTCTGCCTCTACGACCTCATCTGTGAAATTTTCTTCTTCCGGCTCGTCGTCTGTATCGACCTCATTTTCCAGGACGGCGGTTTTCTCTTCGGTCTTTTTCCGACGAATCAGGCCCCAGGCCGCACAGGTCAGCGCGCCGCCGCAGAGCAGACCGCCAAGGCTCATCAAGGTCACGCCGATAAGCGGGTAGCCCTGAAAGCAGAGAATCAGGAGCGCGCCAAAGCAGAAAATGGCGGCGATGGTTCCCAGTGCCAGGCAGACCGCGGCGCAGAACCAAAAGACGTTCCAACAGAGGCGTACGCCCCAGCGGAGCAGGTCCCAGCAAATGTGCAGGAGCCATACAAGCAGTTTTCTTAAAATGCGGACGGCGCTGCCAATCAGGCGGCCGCAGCCCCTCAGGATGTCACGGCAGAAGCCGATGAATTTTCCGAGTATGCCCTGTTCGGAGCTAGTGTATGCTTTTCGGGAAGCTGCCGGGCTATATCCGGCTGCGCTTTTCTCTGAAGCTACACCGTCTGCGGCTGTCCCCTGTACGGCCGGGCTTTCGGTTTCCTCCGGCTGCTCCACTGGCTTTCCCGCAGGCTTCTTATGGAACGGTTTCCCAATCCAGGCGCAGACCTCCTGTATCCACTGTACCAGCTTCTTTCCCGCCTTTTTCAGAAATCCGCCCGCCTGACGGATGCCCTGCTCCGCAGACTGGGCCGCGCTCTCGAAATCCATCTTTACACGGCGGCTGCTGTCGCCGTACTCCGGGTTCACATGGTAGGCCTCCAGAATCTCCGCCGCCAGTTCCTTCACCGGCCCGAAATCGCCGATGGCCTCCTCCTCGGACATGCCGTTCTGTATCTTCATGTCGATATGCTGCGCATATTCATCCAGGATATCCTGCTGCTCCCGTTCCTCCAGCACCTTCAGATGTCCCGCAAGCTCTGTCAGAAATGCTTCTTTACTCATGTTGTTCTCCCTCCTTCAGGTACTTCCCGACCTGCTGCTGAAATTCTATCCATTCCTTCGCCAGGGAATCCCGGTAAAGAATCCCTGCTGCCGTCAGATGATAATATTTTCGTGGGGGCCCTTCTGTGGACTCCCGAAGGTATGTCTCAAAATAATGTTCATTGGTCAGGCGCTTCAGCAGCGGGTAAATGGTTCCCTCATTCACGTCAATGACCCGGGAAACCTCCTCCACCAGTTCATACCCGTACCGATCCTTCCGGCGCACCGCCTCCAGCACAATCAGCTCCAGCACGCCCTTTTTAAATTGTGGTTCATTTCATCCCTCCCGCACGTTCCTATGTCTGATATTAGGTTACACCTACTACTATGTAAGGTCAAGTACTAAAGTTTTAAGGTTCGGGTAAATTTACTGTAGGAAATTAATAGACAGAGCATCCTTGAGATATGTTTCAGAATCAAAGTTTTCTCCAT
>NZ_CAXTKW010000021.1:0-36797 GCF_964245105.1 Candidatus Dorea massiliensis AP6
GAAAATTCATTCTGCAAGGCAATGTCAAAGCTGTATGCAAGCTGGGCGTTCTTTCCACGCTCGGCTTTTTCCACGGCGTTCCATAGGGTCTGACGGTCTGCGTATTCTTTCGGTGCATGGGACGGCAGGAGAATGTCGGAGCATATCACGCCGCCCTTGCGGGTGTAGTCGCTGTATTCGCCATAATACTCGCTATACAATCGCTCCCCGGCACGGTAGGCGGCAGAAGCAATAGCGGACTGTCCTGCGCTTCGCTTAGTCTGCGTGACGCTCAGATGAAATAGTGCCATCGGCTTTCTGCTCCTTTCCTCTGCTCGCTTGGTTGATGTGGGTAATCGCCATGTGACGGACGGCTCGCTGGACTTCGGGCAGAGAAAAGATGTACTCCATCAGCTCCGTCATTTCGGTGCGTGTGAGATCTTTGAACTCCGGGGCAAGGCTCTCAATCGTGCCGCCCAGATTGCAAAGACGGTGGGTGCGCTTTTGTCTCTCGCCTTTCTCCAGATACTTCTTTCTGTTCTCCAGACGCTCCAGCTTGTGCTGTTCCTGTGCAAGCTGTGTCTCGACCTGTTCCTTTTCGGCTCGGAGCTGTTCAAGGTTTTTCGGTTTTGCCATTTTTCGTGACCTCCTTTTTTGAAAATGGGGATAAAAAAAGACCGTCAACTTTTCGCAGATTGCGACCAGTCAACGGTCAGTTTTTCGGTATTCAGTTGTTGTGTTCAGTTCGGTAAATTGAAGTTGGTCAAAGTTGTTGGCGAAGATATTCCACAACATTTCCATTCGTATCATAGAAACAGATGTTTCCTACATTGAGGGGCAGGACAATGGCGAAAGGCTTGCCACTATCAATATCAATCACCTGAATGCCGTTGCCATCATCTACTTCAAGTCGAACAATATTTTGGGTATTCATTGAGATAAATGCCCTTTCGTTATTTCCCTCAACAACAAACTCTGCAATGTAATCATCAACCTCAACTATATCTCCACCACCACGGAAGAAATATCCAAAAGACAAGCCAGGGCGATTTACATAGACAGAAAAAGTGTGGTCTGTCTTGTCCTGTGGGTAAGAAATAAATGCAGCCATTGTGTCGGAAATGCTTCCATCAACAATCCAATCATCCAAAATTTTTTGAGATTGGCGAATGTCTGCTTCTAAACTGTTTGCGGTTTTACCAATGTCATTGTTTGCATAAAGGAAACCGAAAACCAACACACAAGCCAAAATAACACCCAAGAGGATTATGGGTAATTTCTTTTTCATAGAATCACACTCCTTTATCAAATTAAGATTCTTGATTTTCAAACTTGCTGGCGGCGAACGGTTTGTCAAAACCGTTTGCGGACGGCAAGTCCACAGGGGATAGCCGCTTTAGCGGCGCAAGGGGGTGTAGCCACCTTGACGGAACGAAGTGACGCAACATTCTCGGTCATGCAGTTTTCTTCTGCTGACGGAGAATGAAGCTCCGCAGGGCGCACTACTCTCGACAGAGAGTATAGAAGTGCGCCCTTTAGTTCCTAAAGGGATTTGCTCCGGCTTAACTTCTCGACAAACTGAAAGTTGTTTTACTTACGTTCCATAAATCCTATGATTGAAAAAATCAATCCTACAATTCCAATTCCAATAGAGAGTAGCTCCATTCCTGATGAGCAAAGAGTAATTACGATAGCAAAGAGTAATATTGCAATACCTAATCCGATTTTTTTCACTGTAAATCCCTCCTTTGAAAATTCCGATTTGTTTCTCAATTTCGTATTCAAATTATACCATAAAACTTGTGAACAATTCTACCGCAACTTTGGACTGTATGAGAAAAGTCCGGACGGTTTTCTGCCCGGACTTTCTCACTCAATCATAAATCAATTCCGCTTTCACAATCTCATCTGCCTGTGCCTTGCAAGCGTTCATCTGCCGCACCCATTCCATTTGGTTTTCAGCTTTCAGTTGCTCGGTCACGCCGTTTTGCTCTGCCAGTGACCGCACGATCAGCTCCATGCGGTTTCGTGCCGCTTCTTCAATCTCGGCGCAATGTTCAAAGAGCTTGTCGGATAGCACCAGTTCATTGAACAGTATCGGGCGGTGCATTTCTAGATACGCCTTGCGAAGTCTGCCGTAGTGTCCGATGGGCTTGGTCTTGCGGATAATGATGTTCGGGATAAGATAATCGCCGTTCCGTGTGTAAGTGATATTCATGCTGTTTGTACTCCTTTCATCGGCTCTCTCTGCGGTAAACTGCTGACGGGAACGAACACGCCCTTTGCAATATCCTCCGCACGAATGGCGGCTTTCTTGGCTTCGATTTCTGCCTTTTTTCTCCCCTTGATTTTGTCCTCGTATCGCTTCTGCGCTCCGCTGGCTTTCCGCTTCAAGTAGTTCTGATGAAGCCTGTCCTTGCGTTCCTCACGCTTGCGGATTTCCTCTAATTCTTCCGGGGTCAGCTCCACTTCTCCAAACGCTGGGGGAACGAATCGCCCAACAAAATTGAAGTAAATTTCGACCTCCTGTGTGGTCTGTATACTGCCTTTGCGGTCACGCTCATGCACAAGGATTTTCTCGATAAACTCGTTGAGCATGGCAATGGTCAGCTTGTCGAAGTTCTCGTACTTGTCAATCAGAGCGATAAAACGATCAGCGTCCTTTTCGTGCTTCTCATAGCTCTTGACAGCCTTTTCCAGAGCAGAGATTTCGGCGGTAAGCTCGGACTGTTCCTTTTCGTATTGAGCGTCCAGAGTGGCGTATCTGCTGTCGGACAGCTTTCCTAAAATGTTGTCCTCATAGATTTTGCAGAGCAGGACTTCCAGTTCGGAAACTCTCTGCTTTGCGGTGGCAAGGCGTGTCCGCTGTTTCCTGACCTCTGCCGTCTGCTGGCTGGACTGCGCTTCCTGCACCACTCGGACAAACTCGTCTCTGTCATGCTTCGCATACTCGGCAATAGCTTTGAGCATTTCGGAAACAAGGGACAGTACCACATCTTCATTGATACGGTGCTGGGTCTTGCAGAGCGTTCCGCAAGGAACTTTGGTGTACTGTGAGCAGGTGTATTGAGAAATGCGCTTGCCGTTGTTGGTGCGGTGGACATACATCTTGCCGCCGCAATCGGCGCAATAGAGCAAGCCCGTGAGGGGAGCTGCTTCGCCCCAGCCGTCCGGGTAGCGTCTGACATTCCCACGGATTTTCTGCACAAGGTCAAAGGTCTGCTGGTCAATGATAGCTTCATGGGTATTCTCGAAAATCGTCCATTCGTCCTCCGGGACATAATGGCTTTTCTTGTCCTTGAAGTGCTTTCGGGTCTTAAAGTTGATGGTGTGTCCCAGATATTCACGCTTTTCAAGAATGTTGCAGATGGTGGAAGAACCCCAGCCGTACACATCTTTGAAAGTCTTATTCTTGTTCACGCCCTCGCCGTGCTGGGCAAGGTAAGCGGACGGAATAAGCACCTTTTCCGATTTCAGTTTGCTGGCGATCTGATACGGACCGTAGCCGTCAATCGTCATGGAAAAGATACGCTTGACCACCTCTGCGGCTTCGGGGTCAACCAACCATTGGTCTCTGGCTTCGTTCCAGAGATAGCCGTAAATGACCGTGCCTGTGAGGTGCTTGCCGGACTTGCCTTTTGACTGGAAAGTGGAACGGATTTTACGGCTGGTATCTCTGGCGTAATACTCGTTCATAATGTTGCGGAAAGGGGTAAAATCATCGTCCCCTCTGGCACTGTCCACGCCGTCATTGATGGCGATAAGTCGCACGCCACGCTGACGCAGGATTTCCATAATCTGACCGACTTTCAGATAGTCACGACCCATGCGGCTCATGTCCTTGATACACAGATACTCCACATTCCCGGCTTCAACCTCTTTCATCATTGCCAGAAATCCGGGACGGTCAAAGCAAGTACCACTAATGCCATCGTCCGTGAAATGGACAATGTTTGTAAAGCCCTGCCGTGCGGCGAACTCCTCCAACATAGCCTTTTGATTGGAAATGGAATTGCTCTCACGCTGTTGGTCATCATCTTTGCCAAAGTCATCACGGCTCAGTCGTTCGTACAGAGCTGTGATTTTCTCGTTTTTTTTCATAACTTGCGCTCCTTCCTTCGGTTTTAGGTTGTGTGTTCTAAGAGACTTCCCAACCGCTTGATTAAGAAGTCTTTTAGAGCATACAACACCGGCGGCCAGCTTATATTTCTTATACTGGCGCACCGCAAAGTGATTTGGCTTCTCGGCTTCCAGTGCATCAAACATCAGGTCTACGGGGTTTTTGAACTCCTCGTCATCCTCCCGGACTTCCATGGCGTTGATGAACTCGATAAGAGTGGCAAAGTTTTGTTCTTCCACCGGGGCTTCATAGTGGATATATCCGATGAGGGCGCAGTACAAAAGCGTTTCCGCCTTGACCCAGAAATCATCTCCAGCCTTGCCTTCTCCCTTGGTATTCGCTATTAAAGTCGTAACCAGCTTCAAAATGTCCTTTTCGCTGTGCAGATAGGCAAAAGGATTGTAGTGCATGGACTTTTTGAAGTTGATGGTATTGAGAACCTTAATACGATAAGGCTCATAGACCACTTTGCCGTTTTTGTCCTTTACGGTCTCATAGACCGGATTGCCATGCCGGTCCTTTACCGGCTGATGATCCTTGCCCAGCTTGGGACGCATTTTCGGTGTACCGCGCTGGAGCATTTTGCCGCACTCCACCAAAATCGTGCCTTTGGGGTCTGTCACCACATAGGAACTGTGCATCTGCATCAGGTTCGGCTTTAGCCAGAACCGGGTCTTACCGGAACCGGAGCCGCCGATGACCAGCACATTTTTGTTTCTGGCAGTCTTGGGGTCCTTGGGGCGGCTGTTCATGGTCAGGCTCTCGGTTTTCGTCAGAATCACATTGTTCTGGAAAACCGGGTCTACATAAGGGGCGATGTCCTCATGTGTTCCCCAGCGGGCGGAACCATACTCCATGCCGTGGCGGTATTTCTTCGCATTTTTGCTTTTCAGATACACCGCCAGCCGCAGACCAGCGCCACAGCACAGGCCCACCAGTAAATCCAGCGGGTGCAGGCTGGGCCACCAGCTTGCCAGCGCCACCGGCAGCGTGGAGAAGAAGGAGAGCATTTTTGCTGAAGCGTCCGCGCCCTGTGCCATGCGCCATGCCTCCCCGAAGTTGGTGGCAAACAAGCCCATCAGGAGATAGGGCAGGTTCAAAATCAGGAGCTTTTTGATGTCAAGCTGCTTTTTCATCGTTCCAGCTCCTTTCGCTTGGTGCGGTCCACCACGGCATTTTTGACCAGCTCTTTGAATTGGTTCAGCTTTGCCAGCACAGACGGACGCTCTGTTTTCTCTGCTTTTTTGACCTTTTTGCCGGTGTACTCGGTAAAGGCTGCTGTCAGCGCATCCGCATCACGACCTTTGAAAAAGATCAGGTACTTGGGCGGGGAGCTGCTGCGGTCTTTCTTCACCGCATAATCCACACCGTATTTCCGGGCGATTTTCTCAAACTCCTTGATGGAGGGATCGGTTATTTCGATATTGGAAACGCCCTGGTTCTGACCAATGAGCTGCTTGACCGTCTGCTTACCCTGGGGCTTCACAGGCGCGTCCCGGCTTCTCTGCTTATTCAGCTTCTTTTCCTTGCGATGGGCAAGGTATTTACAAATGGCGGCCTTAAACAGCCGCCCGGTGAACTTTGTGCCGTTGACTACCAGCGTCAAAGTCCTGTTTTCCACTTCTTCCTGCATGGGATAACGCCTCCTTTCCACGAATTTTGCAGGGATGGTTCAAAAACTAAGGCGGGACCACCAGCCGCCGCAGAAGATACCGGGTCATCATATCATCAGCAGGATGCTGTCCCGCAGCTGGGCAAAATGCAGCTTGCCCTGGGGCGTTACCAGCGTATAGGAGCCGGTATGCCCGTGGTTGCAGTAGTCCTTGACGCAGAACAGGCCGTCGTTGGCAGGTTTTGCATAAGGCAGTACATTCCCGGATGGGGCGCGGTACACAAACCGCTGTTCCAGCAGGAAACGGACAAAACGACGCTCCGGCACAACCAGTTCCTTGGCGGTGGTACGGAGATTGGTGCTGTGCTTGAGGTCGATAAACAGGTCATAAAAGGCTGCCTTGCCCTCCAGCATGGCGTTTTCCTCCCGCAGCGCCGCATTTTTCTCGCGCTCGGCCAGCAGGTCGGAGCATAGCTTCATCATGGCTTCCGGGGAAGTGGCAACTTCCCACAGCTTTTCTCTGGTGATGTAAGCCCCATGCTTTCGGATAGAGGGCAGCACTTCATCGAACACCCAGCGTTCAAATCGTTCCGCAGAGGGCAGCTTACTGTGAACGATCAGGCGGTACACATCGCCTTCGGGAATAAATTTCATTCGCTGAATACCGCCGTTAGAAGGGGTCGGTAAAACGCAGACCCCTTTGCAGTGGGCTGTGATGGCATCAGCGGTACGTTGGTATCCAAGTGCTTTCGCAATATCCTTTCCGCAAAACAGCACTTTGCCGTCCAGCTCAAAAGTGCGGATACTGCCAAACTCCGGGTTTTTGAAAATTTCCATTTGGTTCATAGCGTAACCTCCTGTAAAAGTCGTTGTTGTGGGATGAAAAAAGACGGCCTTACCAGCCGCCTGCGTTCATATCGTGATTGACCTGTGAAGTGTAGTGGTTGCTGATGGTGGTGGGTGCGTTAAACAGCACCGTCAGCAGGTACTGCTTCATGTTGCGGACCTCGGTGGTGTTTTTCTGTAAGCTGTCCATGACAAACCGGATATGCTCGCTGTCCAGCTTCAAAAAACGGGAGCGCACCACCTCATGGGGGAAGTCGCTGCCAGCAATCCGGGTGGTTTTCCGCTTGGCGCAGACAGTCTCCACCATCAGCTCCACAATCTCGTCCAAATCCTCCCGATAGGTGGCAAACTCCCTGCACAGGTAGTCATACTCGATGTTCTCTAAAATCAAATCCCGATAATTTTCTATCTCGGAGACAGACATCGCATCCCTTCCTTTCCGTTCCGGCGGTCTTGCCGCCGCTGCGTCCCGGAAGGGAATGGAATCGGTACTTGATCCATGAGTAATTGATTTTTGAGTATTTGATTTCTCTATATTTAATTCTGTGGGCTTTTCCGTATCCGGTTTCTCCATATCCGGGTTTCCCGTATCTGGTGAAGCCGTATCCGGCTGGGGCGTATCCGGGTTCTTCGGCTGTGGCTGCTCGTAGATAACATACTCGGTATCACTGATCCGCCCCTGTTTGTCCCGCAGTTGATGACGGACAATGTACCCGGCAGCTTCCAGCTCCCGCAGCGCACCGCCAATAGCGTCCACGCCCTCTTTGCAGATGGCGGCAAGCCCTCTGGTGGTATAGTTCCAGTCCTCCGGTAAGGACAGCATCATGGAAAGCAGCCCCTTGGCTTTCAGGGACAGCTTCCCGTTGCGTAAATGGTGATTGCTCATCACGGTATAATCTCTGGTTCGTTCAATGCGAAATACGGCCATTGACCTCACTCCTTCCAAATTTCTCAGGGTATGAAAAAAGCCACAATCCTGTAAAAAGAATTGTGGCAGTCAGCTGTTTTGTTCACTTTTTCTGCGCCGGTAGGGGCGCTTGGGAATGGGCGGTTTGTCCAACAGGTCATTTCCCTGAGAGAATGGCAGAGTTTGCAGAACACAGTCAATCTCGCCGGATTCCATGCCATGCTGGGAATGGCAATCCTCCCGGATTGCTTCCCGGATTTCCTTTACAGTACACATTTCAATCCTTTCCTTTCGCAGTAATGATTTGTTTATGAGTGGCGGCGGCGCTTGTCCGGCTTAAAATCGAGGATATGTCCCTCAATCACACGGGCATACCGCTTGATTTTGATTTCCCGGCGCTGCTGGCTCAGGAGGGCGGCCTGATAGCCGTCCTCCGTAAGAAACAGCCGCATTTCATCACCGGGACTGCCGTAGGCACAGGAACGCAGGACGGAAAACTCAATCATCCGGCGGGTGTTGTCCTGAAAACGCTCCACGGCAAGAATGTTGTGTCCTTTCAGCTCACGGGCTGAAATATCTCTCATAGGCTGCTCCTTTCTCAGCGTTCATGTTGCTGTTGGCGTTTTTTCTGCCACTGTTCCAGCAGCTTGATAATGGTTTCCTGCATCCTTGCCGGAGTATAGCTCTTGGGAAAATACTTCCGCAGGGTGTCCGAGGTAAATGTCACTCGGTCCAGATCGCTTTTCTTTTC
Source organism: Candidatus Dorea massiliensis AP6 (assembly GCF_964245105.1). Lineage (NCBI taxonomy): Bacteria > Bacillati > Bacillota > Clostridia > Lachnospirales > Lachnospiraceae > Dorea > Candidatus Dorea massiliensis. The sequence continues at coordinate 8,216 of NZ_CAXTKW010000021.1, forward strand.
CTCTCCCATAATGGCCCGCATCACATCAATGGACAAATGCCCCTCATGGCTGAATTTCTTGAGCCGCTGGGCTTGAGAAAGAGAAGGGGTAGCCTGTTCGCTGTCCATCGCGTCCAAAAGCTGGGTCTGTTCCTCTTTTTTCAGGAACGACAGCTCATACGCCGGATTGAGGGCGATTTTTCGTTCATCGACCATATCCAGCAGTTCGGGAATCAGTTCGGTTAGGCGGATATAGCGGGAAATCTGGTTACGGCTTTGGCCGACCTGTTCTGCCAAAATTTCTCTGGATTCTTTACCAGCCAACTTCCGCCCAACTTGGGCGGAAGTTAAATCCATGCGTTCTCCCTGATGTCGCATAGCCTCCAGCTTCATCTTGTAGGCAAAGGCCCTTTCGCTGGGGAGCAGGCTTTCACGCTGCAAGTTGCTGTCCACCATAATGATGGTGGCAGCGTCATCGTCCAAATCCCGGACAATGACCGGCATGGTTTCTTTCTCAGCCAGTTCACTGGCCCTGTGCCGCCTGTGTCCGGCTACTAATTCATAGCCGCCCTCCGGGTCAGGTCTTGCAATCGCCGGAACCAGCACCCCATACTGCTTGATACTGTCCGCAGTCTCCATCATGGATTCATCATCCTTGACTTTGAACGGATGGTTCTTAAAAGGGTGTAGTTCAGACAACGGGATTTCCTGAATCTTCTCCAACCGTTCTTCCAAACGGCTTTCCACGGTGGAAAACAGGTCATCTACCGATGCCAGCTCTACTTTTTTCGCGCTGCTTTTCAAGTTTTGTCACCTCCTGCGTCAGATTTTTGTAGCTTTCAGCCACTTTGCCGCCGGGGTCATGGGCAAAAATGCTTTTTCCCTCGGCACTGATTTCCTTTGCCCGGACAGAATGGGGGATTTCCGTTCCAAATACCTTGATTTTGCTGCCGTAGGTTTCCCGCAGCAGGGCGGCGATCTCCTTGGCAAAGTTGGTGCGGTTATCCACCATCGTCAGCAGGATACCGTCAATCTGGAGTTTGGGGTTGATCTGCCGCTTCACCTTATTGACTGTCTGGAGAAGCTGTTCCAGGCCCTTAGCGGGCAAATACTCCGCCTGGACGGGGATTATGACCCTGTTGGCAGCAGCCAAGGCGTTGACCGTGAGCATCCCCAAGGAGGGCTGACAGTCAATCAGGATATGGGAATACTGTCCCTTGAGCGTGTCCAGATACTGCCGCAGGATGGTCTCTCGGCTCATGGCATTCACCAGAGAGACCTCCATACCAGAGAGCTGGATGTCAGCGGGCATCAGGTCAACGCCTTCCGGGTGGTGTAGGATGCCCTCGCCGGGTTTGAGTGGTTCATCCATCAGAATACGGCCCATCGCGTCGGACAGGGTAAAGGACAGCTTGTCCGGCTGGGGGTGGCCCAGGCTGATGGTCAGGCTGCCTTGCGGGTCTCCGTCGATCAGCAGCACCTTTCGTCCGGCCTGTGCCAGCCCGATCCCCAGGTTGGCACAAGTTGTTGTCTTGCCAACGCCGCCTTTCTGGTTGGCGATGGCGATGATTTGTGTGTTCACTTTGCAATCACCTCGTTTCTGGAATAAAAAAAGGGAGAATAGGGAGATTGGACGGAGATATGGACGGGCTGGCAACACAACCGGGCGGCGTATTCAGATGATTTTACGGCGGCTACGGGCAGAGTTGGAGGGTTTGTCCTATGAGCCAGCTACTTCCCTATGAGACAATCGTTAAGGCAAGCGAGGGCGACCCGGAAGCTGTTGCCGCCGTCCTATCCCATTATGCGGGATATGTCCGCTCTTGTGCGAAAATGGACGGACAGATTAACACGGATATGCAGGAGCATATCGTCAGGCAACTGATAGAAAGCCTGTTGAAGTTCCGCTTTGACCGCTAAACAGAAAAGTTGTATAATTAGAGCCTGACAAATTAAACTTCAATGAGGGTAGAGCAAATGGAACAGATTATCAATTATAGAGACATACCCACAGATAAAAGGATTGACATATTAAATGCTCTTGAGCGAATAGGTTTTTTTCCGGCATACGGCGGCGTGAGAACAATGCAGCAAATTATGGAAAAGTCAGTTCCAGGTTCAGGCCCACAATTCTATTTCGTTTTCCGTGAAAATGAGTTGATAGGGTACAATTTTCTCATTGGGGACACTAAGAAATATAAAGCGTTCCCATGGCTTGCTATTAGCAATATGGATGAGCAGAAGTTGACTGTTTGTGAAGAACTGATGAAAATACAAATTGCCTTTTTTGAAGAACTCGGAATGCAAAAGATAGCAGATCATTGCGTTAGGATTATGGAAGATTACAGAAAAGGAATTGGAAAGCGGAAAGAAAGCGATTGCAGATAAATTCCATTTGAAAAACGGCTGACAATTTAATACCGCCGCCCATCACAGCGGCAGATAAGCAGTAAATCTTGAAAAGGTTTACTGCTTTTTTTGCGCCCATTTTCAAAAATCTTTGGCAAACCACACCGCCGGATTGTTGTAGGGAGCAGACAGGGAAAATAAAAAAATTTTCGCTGCGTTTGCCAAAACGCCCCCTTTTCACCGTTGTAGTGGTGAACAGCGGGCAGAACACGCCGCCGCAATCGCTATATTGGTGGAGCAAGCCAGTATATCCGCAAACCAGAGCCGCCGAGGAAAGCGGTAGTTTTTTAGAGCAAGATTCTACCGCAGTACCAAAATTCGCTTATCGCTCATTTTGCCCCTGCGGGAATCTTGTTGGGGAGTGCCTTCCCCAAACCCTGCTTATGCGGCTTACGCCGCTGGAAAATCCCTCAAAATAATTTTTCGGATTTTTCAAAAACAGTTCCGCTTTACACCCTGTTTTTCTCCTATTAGTGAGAGGACACCACGCACAGCCGAAGGAGGTTTTACCATGCGAAAACGATATAACACGCCGCACCGCAGCCGGGTAGTCAAGACACGCATGACCGAGGAAGAATACGCCGAGTTTGCGGAAAGGCTTTCTGCTTACAACATGAGCCAAGCCGAGTTTATCCGGCAAGCCATAACCGGGGCAGCCATACGCCCCATCATAACCGTTTCCCCCGTCAATGACGAGTTGCTTGCCGCTGTCGGGAAGCTGACCGCCGAATACGGCAGGATCGGCGGCAACTTAAACCAGATAGCCCGGACGCTGAACGAGTGGCACAGCCCCTACCCGCAGCTTGCCGGGGAGGTACGGGCGGCGGTTTCCGACCTTGCTGCCCTAAAGTTTGAAGTCTTGCAGAAAGTGGGTGACGCTGTTGGCAACATTCAAACATATCAGCTCTAAAAATGCGGACTATGGCGCAGCGGAAGCCTATCTCACATTTGAGCATGACGAGTTTACCATGAAGCCCACCCTTGATGAAAACGGGCGGCTGATACCGAGGGAGGATTACCGCATTTCTTCCCTCAACTGTGGGGGCGAGGATTTCGCTGTTGCCTGTATGCGGGCTAATCTCCGCTATGAGAAAAACCAAAAACGGGAAGATGTGAAAAGCCACCACTATATCATCAGCTTTGACCCACGGGACGGGACAGACAACGGCTTGACCGTAGACCGGGCGCAGGAGCTGGGCGAGCAGTTCTGTAAAGAGCATTTCCCCGGACACCAAGCCTTAGTCTGCACCCACCCGGACGGGCATAACCACAGCGGCAATATCCATGTGCATATCGTCATCAACTCCCTGCGGATTTATGAAGTCCCGCTTCTGCCCTACATGGACAGACCAGCCGACACACGGGAGGGCTGCAAGCACCGCTGCACCAACGCCGCTATGGAATATTTCAAGAGTGAAGTCATGGAGATGTGCCACCGGGAGGGGCTTTACCAAATCGACCTCCTAAGCGGCAGCAAGGAACGGATAACCGAACGGGAATACTGGGCGGCAAAGAAAGGACAGCTTGCCCTTGATAAAGAGAACGCTGTCAGAGAAGCCGCAGGACAGCCGACCAAGCCCACCAAGTTTGAAACGGACAAGGCGAAGCTGCGCCGGACGATACGGCAGGCACTTTCCCAAGCTGGCAGCTTTGACGAATTTTCTTCCCTTTTGCTGCGGGAGGGTGTGACCGTCAAGGAGAGCCGGGGGCGGCTTTCCTACCTCACGCCGGACAGGACAAAGCCTATCACAGCCCGGAAGCTGGGGGACGATTTTGACAAGGCTGCTGTCCTTGTCCTGCTTACGCAGAACGCCCACAGAGCCGCCGAACAGAGCAAAGCCATACTCGAATACCCTGCCGCGGTTAAAAAGCTGTCACAAGGGGAAAAAACCACAAAAACCACCCCGGCAGACAACACCTTGCAGCGCATGGTTGACCGGGAAGCCAAGCGAGCCGAGGGCAAGGGCGTGGGCTATGACCGCTGGGCGGCAAAGCACAACCTAAAGCAAATGGCAGCTACCGTTACCGCCTATCAGCAGTACGGCTTTTCTTCCCCGGAGGAACTGGACGAAGCCTGTTCTGCCGCCTATACCGCCATGCGGGAAAGCCTTACAGAGCTGAAGCAGATGGAAAAGACGCTGAACGGGAAAAAGGAGCTGCAACGGCAGGTGCTTGCCTATTCCAAGACCCGCCCTGTCCGGGACGGGCTGAAACAGCAGAAAAACGCCAAAGCAAAAGCAGCCTACCGTCAGAAGTACGAAAGCGACTTTATCATAGCAGACGCAGCCGCCCGCTATTTCAGGGAAAACGGCATTTCCAAGCTGCCGAGCTATAAAGCCCTGCAAGCAGAGATTGAAACCCTTATCCAAGAGAAAAACAGCGGCTACAACGATTACCGGGCAAAACGGGAGGAATACCGCCGCTTACAGACTGTCAAGGGCAATATCGACCAGATTTTACACCGGGAGCGCAAGCCTGTGAAAAGGCAGGAACAGGAACGATAAAAACCGCCCCAAAATGTACCCGAACCTATACAGAACAAGGGGGCTGCCCCGTACCCTATCCGCAAATACCAAAGGATTTTTTAACGGGCTTATAGGGCAGAAAAAACCCGAAAATGATACCGAGATGATACAGAATTACCGCCGATACCGCCACACCAGCGGAAACGGCAGAAAGGAGCGCACCCATGCCAAGAATGAGCAAGAAACGGCGGCTGGAATGGTCTTTTTTCCTGCGGCAAGTGAAAGTCGGGAATTCCACCTGCGATCGTATCACATACAATGACCTCTGCCGGGGCTGTACCCATAGCTGCAAGCAGAGCTTCCGGGCGGTTATCATACTCTGCCCCCACTACTACTCCAAACGCCGGAAAAAGGAGGACAGGGACAATGGCAGATAACCGCAAGTATTACTACCTCAAGCTGAAAGAGAACTTTTTTGACAGCGACTCCATTGTGCTGCTGGAAGATATGAAAGACGGGATTTTATACTCCAATATCCTCTTGAAGCTGTACTTAAAATCGCTGAAAAACGGCGGGAAATTGCAGCTTGACGAGCATATCCCCTACACAGCGCAGATGATAGCGACACTGACCCGCCACCAGATAGGGACGGTTGAGAGGGCTTTAGAGATTTTCCGGCAGTTGGGGCTTGTGGAGCAGCTTGACAGCGGGGCTTTCTATATGACCGACATTGAGCTGATGATAGGACAGTCCTCTACCGAAGCCGAGCGGAAACGGGCTGCAAGACTGGAAAACAAGGCACTTTTACCGCCCCGGACAAAAGGCGGACATTTGTCCGACATTCGTCCACCAGAGATAGAGATAGAGATAGAAAAAGAGAGAGAGGGAGAAACGGGACACCCCGCCCCCGCCGCTTATGGCAGATACAACAATGTGATACTGACCGATACAGAGCTTTCCGGGCTAAAAACAGAGTTGCCCGACAAGTGGGAGTATTATATTGACCGGCTTTCCTGCCATATCGCTTCCACCGGGAAACAGTACCACAGCCATGCAGCCACCATTTACAAGTGGGCGCAGGAGGACGCTGCCAAAGGCAAGGCTGCCCCGAAACAGGGCATACCCGATTATTCATGCAAGGAGGGCGAGAGCTTATGAAAAACGGAATTGAAGCTATGATTACGGACATTACAGCCACTACCGCCGAAGCGGAGGACTACACAGGCGAGGACGGGCTTTTATACTGCGGTAAGTGCCATACGCCCAAAGAAGCCTATTTTGCAGAGGGAAAGACTTGTTTCGGGCGTGACCGCCACCCGGCAGAGTGCGACTGCCAGCGGGCAGCCCGTGAAAAGCAGCAAGCCGCCGAAAGCCGACAGAAGCACCTTGAAAAAGTGGAGGACTTGAAACGCCGGGGCTTTACCGACCCTGCTATGCGGAACTGGACATTTGAGCATGACAACGGCAGAAACCCGCAGACCGAAACCGCCCGCTTTTATGTGGAGAGCTGGGAAACCATGCAGGCTGAAAATATCGGCTACCTGTTTTGGGGCGGCGTGGGGACGGGAAAAAGCTACCTTGCCGCCTGTATCGCCAACGCCCTTATGGAAAAAGAGGTTGCCGTCTGCATGACAAACTTTGCAACGATACTGGGTGACCTTGCCGCCAGCTTTGAGGGCAGGAACGAATATATTTCCCGCCTTTGCAGCTACCCTCTGCTGATACTTGATGATTTCGGTATGGAGCGAGGAACAGAATACGGGCTGGAACAGGTTTACAGCGTGATTGACAGCCGTTACCGAAGCGGCAAGCCGCTGATCGCCACGACCAACCTCACGCTGGAGGAATTGCAGCACCCGCAGGACACGCCCCACGCCCGTATCTATGACAGGCTGACTTCCATGTGCGCCCCCGTCCGCTTCACGGGCAGCAACTTCCGAAAGGAAACCGCACAGGAAAAGCTGGAACGCTTAAAGCAACTGATGAAGCAGCGAAAGGAGAGCCTATGACAGAAACGAAACAGACAAGCACCACCAAAACAGACCGCCGCCCGGACTGTGTGACGGAAATCCGCATGGGCAACTCCGTCCTTACCGTTTCCGGCTTCTTCAAGCAGGGCGCAACCGACACCGCAGCCGACAAGATGATGAAAGTGCTGGAAGCGGAAGCTGCTACACAAAAAACGGCGATTTGACCGACCATAAAGAAGCAGATTTGACGCTTTTGCCGCTATACAGACAGCCGCCCCATGTGGTACAATCAAGGTACGGAATAGTGGGGCTGGCTGTCGGAAACGGAGGATTTTATGTTAAGACAGACCAACCAACAACCAATTACCGCCCTTTACCCAAGACTATCCCATGAGGACGAGCTGCAAGGCGAAAGCAATTCCATTTCCAATCAGAAGCGTATCCTTGAAACCTATGCAAAGCAGAACGGCTTTTCCAATCTGCGCTGGTACACGGATGCCCCTGATATAATAGGACTAAAGCAAAACCCGACAAAACGGGCGTCGCTTTAGTCCTGTTTTTTTATTTATCGGGCATTTATCGGAACAATTCGAGGAAATGCTACATCAAAAGTGAAGGAGGAAAACTGAATATGGCAGGGACAAGGCGTTCGTTGATTTCAGCAAGTCAATGAACGCCTTTCGTCATTTCAGAGAGCAGGAGGCATTTATGGCAGAAACGATTATAGAAATTCCATTGGATGAGCTTCATCCATTTCCAGATCATCCATTCGGCGTGAGGGACGATGACATGATGCAGCAGACCGTTGAAAGCGTTCGTGAATATGGTGTGATCGTCCCCGGTATCGCAAGACCCCGTGAGGACGGCGGTTATGAGATTGTCTCAGGGCACAGAAGAAAACACGCCTGCGAGCTTGCAAGCTTAAAAACTATGCCGTTCATTATTCGGGATATTGACCGCAATACCGCAACCATCATCATGGTAGACAGCAACCTGCAAAGAGAAAATATCCTTCCAAGTGAGAAAGCCAAGGCATACAAAATGAAGCTGGAAGCCATCAAAAGGAGAGCTGGCAGACCGGGCAGAAATTCTGTCCAGGTTGGACAGAATTATGAGGGAAAGACTTCCAGAGAGCAGATTGCGGAAAACAGTCCAGATAGTGCAACTCAGATTCAGCGGTATATCCGATTGACCGAGCTTGAACCGGAGCTTTTGCAAATGGTTGATGAGGGCAAGATCGGTATGACCCCTGCGGTTGAGATTTCGTACCTTAACCCCGATGAACAAAAGCTCCTTATCGAGACAATCGACAGCGAACAGGCAACGCCGTCTCTTTCCCAGGCGCAGAGAATGAAGCGGCTTTCCAAAGAGGGTAAGCTGAGCGATGATGCCATGCTCGGCATTATGACAGAGCAGAAGAAACCCGAAACCTGGGATCTGAAGCTCCCGATGGATAAAATCCGAAAATACTTCCCTCGCTCCTATACACCGCAGCGAATGGAGGAAACCATTATCAAGCTGCTTGAAACATGGATGAAAAAGCGGCAGCGAGACCATCAGCGTTAAATATGAATATGGGATTATGAGCCGAACAGGAATTACACACATTCTTGTTCGGCTTTTTTCATACCCCGGCACAGGAGGAAACATGGCAGTATGTCGAGTTGAGAAAAACAAAAATTCCCGTCTTTGACAGTTGAGAAAATGAAAAACTGCTGTAAGTCCAATGTTTATCGGCTTTACGGCAGTTTTGATACAATTTTTAAAATATAGTAATGTTCTCATTACAGATAAAAATTTGGAAAACACTGTAAAATCAAGGGATTCCAATACTTATCTAAGAATAGATAAGTGTTTACAAAGAGAATACTATTTTACTCACGAAAAGTCAATTGCTATAGACATTACTATAATTCAAAACAAATTATTTGACAAAAAAAACGTAGAGTTTATGCGGGCTTAACGGACTTTTTGATAGATGCAACTGTCAAACTCCCGGAAACATGGCAGTATGTCGAGTTGAGAAAAACAAAAATTATACCACCATGTCGAATTATCATCTGCGAGACCCGAACCTGTCCAATAAGGCACGGGGACTTCTTTCCACGATGCTGTCCCTCCCCGAAAGTTGGGACTATACCACACGAGGGCTTGCGAAAATTTGCAAGGACGGTGTGGATGGGATAACCGCACAGTTGAGAGAACTGGAACAATGCGGCTACCTCATACGCAATCGGATACGGGATAGCAGCGGCAGAATTGTCGATATGGAGTATATCATCTACGAGCGACCACATCCGGCTTCACCAGATACGGAAAAGCCGGATATGGCAAAACCGGATGTGGATTTACCATGTCTGGAAACTCCCGCACAAATAAATATAGATAAAAGAATTACAGATGAATCAAATACTGATTTATCAAATACTCATTCCATTCTTTCCGACGAGGCTCGTCCGTCTGTGCTTGCCGCACTGGAAGCGAAGCGAAAAGAAACGGAATACCGAGATATGGATATGTACAGAGAAATCATCAAAGAGAATATTGAGTACGATTATCTTCTCTCTGAACTTCCGTATGACCATGACCGGCTTGAGGAGATTCTGGAGCTGCTTGTGGAAACAGTCTGCTCCACAAAGAAGTATATCCGGGTTGCCGGTGCGGACTATCCGGCGGAGGTTGTCCGGTCAAGGCTTCTGAAGCTGGATATGGAGCATATCAGGTTCGTGTTTGCCTGTCTCAAAGAAAACACGACCAAGATACGCAACATCAAACAATATCTGCTGACCACGCTGTACAATGCGCCCACCACCATCGGAAATTATTACTCGGCTCTGGTACAGCATGATTTATACGGCGGCTCTCGTGATTAAGCACGGGAGCTTTTTTACGCCGGGAAGGGAGGTCAAATTTTGAAACTCTTTATCTGCCACAGGGTGAGACCGCCTTAGCGATGCCGGTCTCCTCTATCGTCTGCATCCCAGACTTCATAGGAAGGAGGTAGATCTATTGCAGGAAGAAGTTGAACAGAGGACGATAACATTGGCAATTACAACAACGAAAATGACAGCCAATGTGCTGAAATCGGCAATCTCAAAGTATCTTGCTTACCGCAAGGAAAAAAAGCGTGAGGGACCTGTTAAGCCATGTGGAAAGCAGAGCGTAAAGAAACTTGTCGGATAGGACCAGGGCGTTGCCAATATTGAGATTACTGATAAGAATATCAAGGACTTTGAGCGAATTGCGAGGAAATACGGCGTGGACTTCGCTCTGAAAAAAGATAAGACCGGCGAGGTTCCAAAGTACCTTGTTTTCTTCAAAGCTCGTGACGCCGACGCTCTGACAGCGGCATTCAAGGAGTACACGGCAAAAAGCGACCGCAAAAAGGAACGCCCGTCCGTACTCAAAAAGCTCCGCAGGTTCAAGGAAGCCGCAGCGGACATTGACACGCCGAAGGTTCGCAAAAAGGAGCTGGACGCACGATGAAACAGATAAATTACAAAAAGCTGATTTTGCCCAACATCCCATATTTGTTCATCGGGCTGTTCGCTACAAAGCTCGGACAGGCGGCTCGTCTGTCACCGGGCGTTGATTTTTCTTCCAAAGTTCTGAACATGATGGATGGCATTTCGATGGCGTTTGAAAATATCCTGCCGAGTTTCCATCCGGTTGACCTGCTGGTTGGTACTGCCGCCGCAGTTATCATCCGGCTTGTGGTGTATTTCAAGGGCAAGAATGCCAAGAAGTTCAGAAAAAATCTGGAATACGGCTCTGCCAGATGGGGAAACCGTGAGGATATTGCCCCTTTTGTAGATCCCGTATTTGAGAACAACATCATCTTGACGCAAACAGAGCGATTGATGATGTCGAACCGACCAAAAGAACCAAAGAACGCACGGAACAAAAATGTGCTGGTAGTCGGCGGCTCCGGTTCCGGTAAAACAAGGTTCTTCGTAAAACCTCAGCTCATGCAGCTTCATTCCTCATATGTGGTGACCGATCCGAAAGGAAGTGTCGTGTGCGAGGTTGGCAAGCTGCTGGAGCGTAATCACTACAAAATCAAGATCTTTAACACGATCAACTTCAAGAAGTCCATGCACTATAACCCTTTCGCCTATATTCACAGCGAAAAAGATATTTTGAAGTTGGTCACGACCCTTATCACAAATACCAAGGGGGACGGAAAATCCGGGGATGAGTTCTGGACGAAAGCGGAAACGCTTCTGTATTGTGCCCTCATCGGCTATATCCACTATGAAGCACCTCCCGAAGAACAGAACTTCACAACCCTGCTGGAGTTTATCAACGCTATGGAAGTCCGGGAGGATGACGAGGAATACAAGAACCCAGTTGACCGAATGTTTGAGGAACTGGAAGCGGAAAAGCCCAATCACTTTGCTGTCCGGCAATATAAGAAATATTCGTTGGCGGCGGGCAAAACTGCTAAGTCGATCTTGGTGTCCTGCGGTGCCCGTTTGGCTCCCTTCGATATTGCTGAACTTCGGGAAATTACCATGTACGACGAATTGGAGCTTGACACCCTCGGAGATAAGATTTTCGTCAACCCCAAAGACAAAAAGGACAAGAGGTATTATAAGACGGCTCTGTTTCTCATTATGAGCGATACAGATTCGACCTTTAACTTTTTAATCTCCATGATTTATACGCAGCTTTTCAATCTGCTTTGTGAAAAAGCCGATGATGTGTACGGCGGCAGATTGCCCGTCCATGTGCGCTGCCTGATCGACGAGGCGGCAAACATCGGTCAGATTCCTAACCTCGAAAAGCTCGTAGCAACCATACGAAGCCGTGAAATCTCAGCCTGTCTTGTCCTGCAGGCGCAGTCGCAGCTAAAGGCTTTGTATAAGGACAATGCTGATACAATCATCGGAAATATGGACAGCCGTATCTTCCTTGGCGGTTCCGAACCGACTACGCTGAAAGAACTGAACCAGTCTCTCGGCAAAGAGACAATCGACACGTTCAATACCGGTGAAAGCCGTGGCAGAGAGGTTTCCCATTCTCTTAATTATCAGAAACTCGGTAAGGATATGCCATACTTGTTCGTGAAGAGTTCAGTTGCCTTGAATTTATCATGAACAGGGACACGATCAACTGGATTCTGAAATAACTGAATACAGGAGGTCGAACATGGAGCATTTACCAAAGAAAATCCATCAAAACGGAATCAGCTACACGCTGGTGGGAGACTACTACATCCCCGATCTGGAGCTACCGGAGGAAAGCCGCCCCATTGGGCGGTGGGGCCGGATGCACAAAGCGTTTCTGCAAGAACACCGGCCCGGCCAGTACAATGCCCTGCTTCTGTCGGGAAAACTCTGGACATATCTTGCTGACCTGAACGAACAGGCCGCTGACCGGCTGGCGTGTATCGTCTCGCAGATGCAGGAGGCGGAGGGTGTCACCGAGGAACTGAAAGCCCGTGACCAGCTTGCGTGGGTCGGGGGCATGAACAGCATTCGCAGCCGAGCAGAGGAAATCATCCTCTCTGAGATGATTTTTGTTTAAGGAGGTGCCTGTCTATGAGATACCGTATCGAATACGCCGATGGGCGTTATTGTAACTTTGCCAACGGCAGGGCTGAGCTGCTGAAATGGCTGAAACTGCTGAAGCAAGAGGAAATCTCCGACATCCGCAAAGTATATAAAAGCGGTGTGTCAGATTCCGTCCTGGAAACATACCGGAATTATATCCGCCCAGCATAAGGAGGGGCGCTTATGGGTACAGATATAGAAAAATTGGTTGATTTGATGATTCAGGAGCGGATGCAGAGCCAGTTTGCTAAGTGGCGGGAGGCAGAAACCGGCACGGAGAAAAAAGAGGACTGCCTTCGCTTGGAAAACGAGTATGAAAAAGCAATCAGCGCATTGTCTGAGGAACAGAAGGACGCTGTAAGACACTACTGTGATTCTATTTTCGATTCTGGTGCAGAAAGCGAGTGCTTCTTTTACCGGCTGGGCCTCAAAGATGGCATCCGTCTCTGGAAGTTTATGAAAAAGCTGATGAAAACGGTCAGCTAACGGATGTATAACCACATATTTTATTCCGCCCACAAACGGGTCGAAAGCCGTCCAACGGTACAGATTGGGCGGCTTTCCTGTTATCTGCGTTTCTTCCGCTTGGGCGCATAGTACGGCTGCGGCTTGGCCTTTCCTCTCATGTTGTTGGGATTTTTGAGCATTTTGGACAGGCTCAGTATCCGCAAAAATGCAGAGAAGTCCTCTGAGGAAATCTTCTCGAAGGGTATCTGCATTCTGTCGCAAAATTCGTGGATTACCACTTCCTCTTGGCTGCCCTGTTCGAGCGCCTGTTCAAACTTTTCCTTGACGTCATCCAGCGTGGGCTGCGGGTCGGCGGTGGTCTTGTCCTTGCGGTGTGCTTCCCGGATGTCCCGGACGATGCTGTCCAGATCATCGTGCATGACATGGCTGTAAAAATCGCTTTCCTGCACCTGCCCCAGTTCCAGCGTCCGCATATAGAGGTCATCTTCTCCGGGCGCATACTTGCTCATGACGGTCTGCCGGGTGGCCTCCAACACCAGATTCATCTGCTCCACCCGCATATTGGCGATCTGGTCGATGCAGATTTCCATATCTATCATCAGCCGCCGGAAATTCGGGTGGGCAGCCAGTTCGCAGAGAAGCCGGTTGTTGATTTTGCCGCTGCTCAAAAGTTCCACCATATCATCACTCAGATGCAGAGATTGAAGTTCTGTGTTTGGGTGATTTTTATTTTCCGTCAGCCCCATCAGATAGTCGGTGGACACGCCGTAAAAGTCCGCCAGCGTTGCAATCGCAAACGGGCTGATGTCCTTGTAGTCATCGGTTTCGTATTTTCCCAGCGCGGATTTAGACAGGCCGGTCTGCTCCGCCAGTTGTTCCAGCGTCAGGTGCTTGTCCACCACCCGCAGGTCTTTGAGCCGCTCCGGGATTGTCAGCTTTGCGTACATCCAAAGCCCCCTCTCTCGTTATCTTTTTCAGTGATTACACCCATTATAGCACGATTCCATAAGCGTGGAAATATGCGGATTTCGAGCGTTTTTCCGACGTTTTGGATATACGGGAAAGGGCCTCTTTTTTCGGTAAACTGGTTCTTGCAGACAGGCACAGAACCTTGAAAATCGAATGACCGGCTGCAAGGGGTATGGCCTCCGGGGAAGTGACGCCAGGACAGAAATCGAGCACACCAAAGAGGCCGATACGCCGGGAGAAATTCCGGGCAGGAGCGGCTTGCAGGCAGACCGGCGGACAGGAAACAAGTTTATCATGCGGGGCGCATGGCTCCGCAGCAAAGAAATGGAGGAAATCATTATGACACTGAGTATGAAAGAAAAGAAGATTCTCTACGCTTACGGCTGTCTCAGCCACCACAATACGGTGACACGGCTGAAATGGCTGACGGCTCTGACGGTTGACCCGGAGGCCAAACGCCGGATGCTGGGGCTGGCCCGGAAGGTGGAGACGGAGATGAACGAAAGCTGGTACGAGGATTTTTATCACCATCTGCGCATGGAGATGGACGAGTACCGCCGTCTCAAGCGCAACCTGCGTGTGCTGAAATCTTACACCGATTATGAGGAGGATCTGTATGAAGAAGCTGTCTAAGTATGAGAAAGAAACCATCATCAACTGGAACGAGGCGGAGAACCTTGCCAGCGTCTACACCTTCAACGCCAGCTTGAAGCGCAGGCTGGCTGATTTCAGCCGGAAGTACCCACTGTTGTGCCGGTTGGAGCGCAGCACGCCGGAGGGCAGCGTGACCTATGTGCTGGACAAGTCCCGGCTGTCGATCCGGCTGGTGCCTCCGTACAGCGAAGAACGGAAAGCCGCCGCAAGGGAGTACGCAAAGGAGCATGGCTTTCAGGTGGTGGTAACGGAAGAAAAAATCGCCTAAAATCGGGGTGTTTACGGGAAAAATGACGGGTCTGCACCCGATGTTTTGACCGGCAATCCCCGCAGGCGTATTCCGTATCCACTCCCCGCCTATGGGCGCAAATGTGTGGATACGGAGCCGGTGAAACTGGCAAACACCGTTCCTGCGGTGGAAGCCAGCTTCGCCGGTGCGGAAGTACAGAGGGCGGCCAGCCCTTTGTGGCGGGGTGCAGGGGCGGCAGCGCACTGCTGGGGTCAAGGGGCAACGCCCATTGGCAGGTTAAGGGCGGCAGCCATTATCGGGTCAAGGACGAAGTGCCTTGGCAGGTTGAGGGCAGCCGCCCCATCGGGTCAAGGGTGAAACGCCTTGCCCAGGGAAAGTTGATGCCTGCGTCAACTTGTATTGGGTATTACCTGACGCAAAATTCGCAGGATTTGCGGCTTCGCCGCCCCTTCCCCGGCCCCAGAACATCTTCGCAGGAAGGAGGAAATCTGTTTGAAACTGACACGACACAATGGACGCTCCGGCAAGCATGGCACCTATAATCCCCGCCACAATGACCGCCGGTTCGATGTGGAGAACAGCGAACACATTGACGCAGAACGGGCAAGGCAAAATGTCTACTGGGACTGCTACCGGGGCTTTACCACCCATGAGTTCCGGGAGAACCCGGAGCAGCCGGATTTCAGCTTTGAGGAAATCGAGCGGATGTATTACTACGAGCATTACGGCGGCTATGTGGAAGCTCAGAACGCCCGGAATGAGAAAACCCGGCACACCGAGCGCAACCGCACTGTGGAGGACTTGCTGAAAAACAACAAGACCTGCCCGGAGGAAAGTATCTACCAGATCGGCACGATGGGAGAATCCGTCTCGCCGGATACGCTCTTTTCCATCGTCAATGAGTTTTATCAGGAATTTGAGCGCCGCTTCGGTTCCCATATCCACATCCTGGACTGGGCGCTCCATCTGGACGAGGGGACGCCCCACATCCATGAGCGGCACGTCTTTGACTGTGAGAACCGCTATGGGGAACTGTGCCCCCAGCAGGAAAAGGCGCTGGAAGAACTTGGCATCCCTCTCCCCAACCCGGAGAAGCCCAAAGGCCGGAACAACAACCGCAAGCAGACCTTTGATGCGGTCTGCCGGACGATCCTGTTTGACATCGCCAGACGGCATGGGCTGCATCTGGATCAGGAGCCGTCCTACGGCGGGCGGGACTATCTGGAAAAACAGGATTATATCCTGATGAAGCAGAAGGAGCAGCTTGCGGCGCAGGAGCAGAAGCTGGAAGAACTGACGCTCAAAATCGAGGACGTGGAGACGCTGTTAGATGATGTTTCCGATGCGGCCTATGACAAGGCGGTGGAGGTGGTGACCGATACCGTCCGGCAGGAGACACACAAGGAAGATATTCGTCTGGTGGAAGAATCGAAAAAATGGGTGCTTTCGCCGGAGCGCAAGGCCCCGAAGAAGGAGCGTGACTACGCTGCCGCCCGTCTGGATGGAGTGATTACCAAAATCAAACGGGTCATGCAGAACGCCCTGGCAAAAATCCAGAAAACTCTCATGCAGCCGGAGGTCAAGAAGGCCGGTAAGGAGCAGATTAAGGAGAAGGCCAGAGAATCCATCCGGGAGAAGCTGGCGAAAGGCAGGCTGAACGCTGACCGAGATAACCGGGAACGCTGGGAACGTGAGGGGCGGATTGCTCCGAAAAAGAAACACGATATGGAGTTATGAGGCACCTGATTTTCTGCGGAAACGGGTGCTTTTTTCTCTGCCTGGAGGTGAGAAAATCGAATATATTTGAAGCGGTGAAGGAGTCTGTCACCACAAGGCAGGCTGCGGAATATTACGGGGTGCAGGTTGGCAGGAATGGCATGGCCTGCTGTCCCTTCCATGATGACAAACATCCCAGTATGAAGATTGACCATCGGTTCCACTGCTTTGGCTGTCAGGCAGATGGGGATGTGATTGATTTTACCGCCCGTCTGTTTAGTCTGAGCAGTAAGGAGGCGGCGCTGAAGCTGGCGGAGGATTTCTCTGTCCACTATGACGCCAAAGGCCATGACCCGCCCCGCAGGAGGCCGGTCAAGCGAAAAATCAGCGAGGAACTGCGTTACCGGCAGGCGGAGCAGAAATGTTTCCGGGTGCTGTGCAATTACCTGCATCTGCTGGAACGCTGGGAGAAGGAATACGCCCCGCAGACGCCGGATGAAGCGTGGAATCCGCTGTTCGTGGAGGCCCTGCAAAAGAAACCGTACACGGAATATCTGCTGGATATTCTCTTGTCCGGCAGCATGGAGGAACGTGCTTCCGTGGTCGCTGAGTATGGAAAAGAGGTGAGGAAGATTGAGCAGCGAATATCAGAGTTTACCGCTAGCCACCCGGCAGGCCGCCATGAGCGCAGCCGAAGCCTTAGCGCCGGAGCGGAGCGTTGATGAGGTGCGGGAAAGCCTGTCCGTCACCGAGAAGGGCCAGCCCGCCAACACCATCGGCAACTGCCGGACGGTGTTCTGCCATGACCCTCTCCTGCGTGGGGCGATCCGCCTGAACCTTTTGACTGACCGGGTGGACATTGTACAGGATTTAGGCTGGCGCAGGAATACCAGTGCCCTGACGGATACGGACGTGAAATATCTGCTTCTCTATTTTGAGCAGACCTATGGCCTGACCAGTGAGAAAAAGATGACGGCGGCGCTCTCCATCGTGGCGAATGAGAACTGCTACCATCCCATACAGGACGTGCTAAACGGCCTTGTCTGGGACGGGACGCCCCGCATCCGCTCCTGTCTCCATCATTTCTTAGGTGCGGACGAGAGCGACTATGTGGAGGAAATGCTGAAACACTTTTTGCTGGGGGCTATCCGGCGGGTATTCCGCCCCGGCTCCAAATATGAGGAAATGCTCTGTCTGGTGGGCGGTCAGGGGGCTGGCAAGTCCAGCTTCTTCCGCTTGCTGGCGATCCGGGACGAGTGGTTCAGTGACGACCTGAAAAAACTGGACGATGACAGGGTGTATCTGAAGCTGCAAGGACACTGGATTATCGAAATGTCGGAGATGCTGGCTACCAGCAGCGCCAAAAGCATTGAAGAAATCCGCTCCTTTATCAGCCGCCAGAAGGAAACCTACCGGACGCCCTACGAGGCCCAGCCCAAAGACCGGCTGCGGCAGTGTGTGTTCGGCGGTTCGTCCAACACACTGGACTTCCTGCCCCTTGACCGGGCCGGAAATCGGCGCTTTTTGCCGATCATGATTTACCCGGAGAATGCAGAGGTTCACATTTTGGAGGACGAGGACGCCTCCAGAGCCTATCTTTTACAGGTCTGGGCGGAGGCCATGACGATTTACCGCAGCGGCCACTACTCTATGAAGTTCAGCAAGTCCATCCAGCGCCAGCTGGTGGAGGTGCAGAAGGATTTCATGCCGGAGGACACCGAGGCCGGACAGATACAGGGCTTTCTGGAACACTACACCGGCAGCATGGTCTGCTCCAAACAGCTGTTCAAGGAGGCGCTGGGCCACACCTACGATGAGCCGAAGCGGTGGCAGCTGCACAATATCAACGAGATCATGAACACGGTGGTGACGGGCTGGAAACCATTCTCCAATCCCCGGATGTTCACCGGATATGGCAGGCAGAGGGGCTGGGAACGGGACGTTTCCGGCAACGAACTGCCCGGCAACGAAGATGGATTTGTGGAGCTGACCGAGGAAGAATGCTGCCAGCTGGAACTGCCGAAGGAGTGGATCGCATAAAATTAGCGGTCTGTTGCCGGGATGGTTGCCACTTGGTTGCCGGGTTTGTTGCCGGGGATTCTCCGGTCTGGATACGGAAAAAGCCTGTAAATAAGGTATTTTCTAATATCTATCTCTATCTCCGGCAACGAAAACAACGAGATTTTTCAAGAAAATTGATAAAGTAAGATTTGCAGGTCAGACGGTAGTTTACAGGTTTTCAGAGGTTCGTTGCCGGACTTCGTTGCCAGTGCTGCCGTCTGGCCTGCTACTCTATGGAGGTAGCCTATGGAAAAAAGCAAACAGCAGAAAAATAAAGTCCGTTTTGTGGTGGTGCGGGAGTTCTCCGGGGAGAAGTCCATGCGGGAAGCCTTTGAGCAGCTGATTGAGCGTCAGACCTGCGAACACTTCGAGGAATGGCGTCAGCAGCGGGAAATGGCCGAAAACGCTGCGTAAAAACGGTTGATTCAGGGGCAGGGACATGGTACTATAATGGTATCGTGTCCCTGTTCATAGAAGGAGAACGCTATGAGCAGGAAAAAACAAGTCTATGAGAAAATCACCGCTCTCTACTGCCGCATCTCTCTGGATGACGGCGGCGACAACGAGAGTATGAGCATCAGCAACCAGAAAATCATGCTTCGGGACTTTGCTGAAAAGCATGGAATGTTCCAGTATGAATATTATGTGGATGACGGCTATACGGGCCGCAATTTCAACCGCCCTGCCTTCCAGCGCATGATCGCTGACATTGAGGCGGGGAAGATCGGCTGCGTCATCACCAAAGACCTATCCAGGCTTGGTAGGAACTATATTGAAGCTGGCAGCTATATCGAAATCTTTTTCCCCAAACACAATGTACGCTATATCGCCATCACGGACGGCGTGGACAGCCTGACCCGTCAGGAGATGGACATTACGCCCTTTAAGAATATCCTGAACGATATGTACAGCCGGGATATTTCTAAAAAGGTGCTGGCAGGCATCACCACCCGCTCCCGGCAGGGGAAGTTCTGCGGAGGGACGCCGCCCTTCGGCCTGATGCGTGACCCGGAGGACAAGGGGCATCTCATCATTGACCCTGAGACAGCGCCAATCATCCGCAAAATCTATGACTATGCCCTTGACGGGCTGGGCTGCATGAGGATTTCCAAACGTCTGATGGAAGAAAAAATCCCAATCACCCATGTCAAAGCCAACACGGAGTTTGACGCCAACTATTATTTCTGGGGCGGAGCCAGAATCAGTCACATCCTGAGAAATCCATTCTATAAGGGCGCACATTTGGTCTTTCGGACGCATCAGAAAGGCATCCGCTCCAACACCTATGACATTATTCCCCGTGACCAGTGGGAAGTGATCGAGGGCTGCCATGAGGCCATTGTGACGCCGGAGGAATGGGAACAGGTGCAGGAACTCATTGACCGCAGGCCGACCATTCAGGGGAATTCCTGCCCCTTTTATAATCTGTTCCACGGTCTGGTCTACTGCGCCACCTGCGGGAAGTCCATGCAGGTGCGGTATGAGAAAGTGGGCCGAACCGGGAAGAACCGCTTCACCGGCGAAATGCGGGAGCCGATTGACAAGGCGTACTATATCTGCCAGACCTACAACCGCATGGGCTGCAAGGTCTGTTCCAGCCACAAGATCGAGGCCAGGGATTTATACAATCTGGTGCTGAAAGACATTCAGGAACTGGCGGCGCAGGCTATGAAGGATGCCGATGCGTTCTACCAGCGGCTCAGCCGCCGGATGGAGCACCGGTATCTGGTGGACGCCTCCCAGACAGAAAAGGAACGCCTGCGGCTGGAAGCCCGAAATCAGGAAATTGACGGGATGTTCCTGAGCCTGTACACCGATAAGGCCAAAGGCATCCTGACCGAGCAGCGGTTTGTGAAGCTGACGGCGGCGCTGGAACAGGAGCAGGAATCCAACCAGAAACGCCTGCATGACCTGGCAATGATGCAAGGTCGTGCCGATGCGCAAGAAAGCGAAGTCCGCACTTTTATCAAGGAAATCCGGCGCTATGCCGCCATCGAGGAACTGGACGAGGCGGTGCTGAACCGGCTCATTAGCCGGATTCTGATTGGAGAAATCAAGAAGATTGATGGTCAGAGGACACAGGAGGTTAAGATTATTTACAATTTTGTTGGGGAAATGTCAAGGTAGAATTTAGACGCTAAATACTTTTAATTTATATCAAAAGTGATACAACAATTTTCTTTTAATGCTATCAGGCAATAAAGTTATTCCTTTGGCCAGAGTAAAAGGGATAACTTTATTTTGCTAAAGCATACTAAAAAGGGCGCGTTGCAGAAAATTATCCGCAACACGCCCTCTTCTATAAGTCCTTATGTCAAAATCAAATTATTGGTAATCTTGAATATTGGGATAAGCGGCACCGTTATTATGCGCGTAAGCTGCTTCAAAGTAGTCGAGGCTTTCAAAAGTAATGCCCTGATAGTTTCCGACATTCAACACATCAAAAGTTAGATTCAGAACATCACCAGCGGAATATTGGTCAAGAAGATTTCCTGCAAATTTCCATCCTATGTTTTCCTCATAAGTATCCTCGGTAAAATAAAATGTAGTCGCATCCTCAGTCGCATCATAACTAATGTCAATAATTATATCAGAGAAATGAACTTGATCTCCAGCATTAAAGTCTTTGAGATAATCTACAGTTTTTCCATCAGCAGGATTAATAAATTGAGCATTAAGTTGTGTCATATCAACAACCTCTGGAGGAAGAGAATTAAGTCTGTAAGATTCTGCAACAGAGAATTGATAAACTCTGTTATTATCCCCAAAGTAAAATCCATCTTCCGTCATAGGAACACTTGAACGAGCATTGGCATTGTAATAATGGGCATAATACAACTGCCATTTGTATGTCTCAGTTGAAACAAACTGTGCTTTCCATGTACCAGAACTGTCTCCTGCTTTCTTTGTATAAAACATATACTGATTTGTACCAGTAGTTGCTTGACTTACCGTATCACCAGAGGCATCTGACAAGATGAGTGCAATCTGTGTAAAAATATCGACAAAGATAATCCTATGTCCATGCATACGGATAGAACCAACGCTGTTATCTACTTCTGGACGAAAATAAACCTCAGGCCCCATATCACCCGTGTTATATTCTATGCTAGGTGAAACAAGATAGGCCCAACTACTATCCTTTTCACTCTGTCCATCGAGATCGATAAGCTTTTCCACATAATCTGAAAGGATAATCCAGCCAATCTTCCACCAATTCACTTTGCTTGCTTCAGCAGAAGAACTGATATTCTCGTTGTCGGCATAAGCAAAAGTAGTGTTAGAAAAACTTATGCACATAACCAAGGAAAGAGTAAGTGCAACAATCTTACGTGTTAGCTTTTTCATTAAAAGCCCCCCTTCTCTTATAAAACCAAAACAATAATGCAAATGATGGATGCAATAAAAAAGAATACTCCAGCAACCCGCATCAAACCAAGATATAAATCTGTAGGTTCACCGCCTTTTACAGAAAAGAAGTGTTCAATTTTCCATAAAAGTTCCGGCTTAAAAATCATAAAAAAACTTAATAGAAGCAAAAGGATAAGCCATATGTTATCTATGTATAACACTTCCTTTCTGCTAATACTGAAAATTCAAATAAAAAAGCGCATAAGTAGACAAATAATCATGCCTAACTTATGCGCAAATAGAAACAATTTTAATTCTAAGCCTCCAAAGCTGGCAGCGTCGGTAAAAATGCTCCATTATTAAGTTAGGCAACTTAACCTTAAAACAAATCATCGGTCTTACCTCCCAACAATATAAATTTCGACTTTTCACTTTTATTTTATCACCTAAAGCAGAACTTTTCAATGAATTTGTCTAAAATAAGTCGATTTTCTTTTTTGATTATGTGCATTTTTAACTAATAGAAAGAAAGTTGTATTGAGGGCGATTGGTGTTCCTTATTCCATATGTCGGAACTGTATGAAGTGAAAATAGTTTATCCGTTGAAGAGTCACTCCACAGGTTATGCTTGATTCTTTCAAAGTTATGTTTCTATAATATGCATCCGTACTGTCATATTATAATTCACATTATTGGATAATATAAATTGACAAGTATAAGATAAACAGACAAGGAGTCGCTGCCACCCGTAAAACGGGTGGCTCGGGACGCAGGCTTTAAGCCCACTCTACTTGGCCGCGCCTCAAGGCGCTAGCTTTCTCTTTTAGGCTATACTAAAGTTTTTATTTCCCTGGTACAACCGGGGATTTTTTTGCTTCAAGCCGCCAATTAGAACGGCAGCCACAAAGATTTTTCTTTGCGGCTGCCGTTTTCTTGAATTCATCACTTGACAATGTGGCAAAGATCTTGCAACGATAGATGAGCTTGCCGTCCTCGACGGCGGTAAATGTATTCTGCAGCTCCGTGGTGTGCGTCCGTTTTTATCGGATAAGTTTGATATAACAAAGCACCCGAACTACAAGTATCTGTCAGATGCAAGTCCAAAGAACAACTTTGATATTGAGAAGTACCTTTCAACCCGGCTCAAAACCAAACCGGATGATGTTTACGAGGTTTATGAGGTAGACGCATCCGACGAGTCAGCAACCGCTTAACGGCGGTTTTTATGATAGATAAGACATCCAAGACAGAACGACCACTTTCAAAAATCAAACAAATCAAAATTTTTGAAAGGAGAGCTGAGCGTTAAGTCCTGTGGTCTGTGCGGCTTTATGCGGTACGCATTGAGCTTTGCGCTTCTTGCGTTCAGCGACGTTTAATCTATGGAATTTTTTAACTCTGCTGTTGATGTTCTTCAGACTCTCGTTGTTGCTCTTGGAGCTGGTCTCGGTATCTGGGGCGTGATTAACCTGCTGGAAGGTTACGGAAACGACAACCCTGGTGCAAAAAGTCAGGGCATGAAACAGTTTATGGCTAATTAAAGGGAACAAAAAGAAAGGAAAAACACAATCCAGACGGTATCAGCGGCAGGCTACAAGAATAAATTGTGATTACACAAGATTGGTGCTATAATAAGAGAAAAGTTCCTGCCGGGGCAGCCGCCCCGGTGGTATGGATAGAAAGGCAGGAAAGCAATATGCACATCAGCTATAAACCACTCTGGCATACACTGTTAGAGCGTGATATGAGAAAAGAAGATTTAAGGCTTGCCGCCGGTATGACAACGAATATGATTGCCAACATGAGCAAAGAGGGAAAGCACATCAGCATGGACACATTAGCCCGTATCTGCGAAACGCTGAATTGTGAGATTACCGATGTGATTGAGTTAGTACCAGACGAGCCTGCTTCCACAGGAGGTAAGGAACATGAGCGAATTGAAACCAAGAATAACAGAAAACGGAATTGATTATATCCTTGTCGGAGATTACTACATCCCGGATTTGAAGCTGCCGGAAGAACACCGCCCCATAGGAAAGTATGGACGGTTGCACCGGGAATATTTGAGAGAAGTCCACCCAGCCAGATTGAATACATTGACACTGACCGGAGAATTATGGACATATCTTGCAGATCTGAACGAACAGGCACAGAAGCGATTAGGTACAATCATAGAGCAGATGAAAGCTGCTGAGGGGGTCACAGAAGAATTAAAGAGTATCTGTCAGATGGAATGGGTGCAGCGTTGCAATAACATTCACAATCGGGCAGAAGAAATTGTTTTGCATGAGATGATTTATTCATAACGGTATGGTAGAATGACAATTACAAACTGAAAGCTGAAGGAGAGGAAATTTATGAACAAAACCTTAACCCATAGTATGAAATCCTATATAACAATTTTTTTGGTTGGTATTTTAGTCGGATGTATTTGCAGGCTTACAGATTATTGCCCAGCTGATACATTATGGAGTTTTTCGTCAATTCAAACACTATTGGGATTTTGGATTATTACCAATACCATCATTGTTTTAGCAAGTACTTCAAACATTTGTGCAGGGATTAGTTCGTTTTTATATATGTTTGGAATGACATTGAGTTTCTATGGATTACAAGCAATATTAGGAACATTCATACCTTTATTTTCTGGTGGTTTTCGTACTTCACTAT
This sequence comes from Candidatus Dorea massiliensis AP6, assembly GCF_964245105.1. Lineage (NCBI taxonomy): Bacteria > Bacillati > Bacillota > Clostridia > Lachnospirales > Lachnospiraceae > Dorea > Candidatus Dorea massiliensis. The sequence continues at coordinate 32,733 of NZ_CAXTKW010000021.1, forward strand.
TTATGATATTTACTATTTGTTCAATCCCTTGTGCAATAGCAGCGTTTATCTTATATTACTGGAATAAAGAACATATTTTTAATTCTATATTATATTCTCTGCCAGTAGGTGCTTTAGCCGCAGAAGCAATTGTAATTTTTATTTACTTTTTAGGGCATCATACATTCCTATTTCAGTTATTGATGGATGTAATAGGAGTGCTAATTTTTCTTTTCATGTTCTATAAAAAAGCAAAAAGTAAGAAGCTTTTTCTAATCGCTTCGGTAATTAGTGCTTTGGTATTTTACTTTGTTTTTCCATGGTAATATGAAATTATAATATACAACTTACCACTTCAAAATTTCAACTGAATAACCACAGCACAAACCGCTGCTACATGGAAGCCAACACAACCATGCAACAGCGGTTTTTTGTTACCGTTTTTTCCTCTGGCTGATAGGCGTTCCCATTTTCTTTGATTTTTGGAGAATCCGAATCAGCCAGCGAAATTCTTCTTCCGATAAATTTTTGTAGTTGATACCGAGCTGCTTGCAGTAAAGCATTGCCAGTTTTTCCAAACGGCTGCCCTTGAAATTTTCGACCGCTTCCAGATTTTCTTTCAGTTCATCGGCAACGGTGGTCTGGGGCGCACTCTCACTGTCCTTTTTGTGGGTTTCCCGAATATCCCGGATAATCAGGTTGAGGTCATCCAGAACCATGTGGCTGAAATACTCATCATCGCTGATATGGGCAGCTTGCAGCACCTTCAAATGCGGGTCATCTTCGCCGGGGCGATACCGTTCAATGATTTCATGCCGGACGGTATCAACAAGGGCATTGAGGTTTTGGATTTGCATGGTAGCAATCCCGTCCACATAAATCTCAATATCCGCAAGAAACTTGATAAAGTCCTTATGGGTGGCAAGTTCGCAGAGCAGGCGGTTGTTAATCCGACCGCTTTTCAGAAGTGCAACCATCTCATCATTCAAATGCAGCTCCGTCAATGGCGTGTTGATCTGCCCCCGGTTCTCTGTCCGGCACAGCAGATAATCAACGGAAACCCCATAGAAATCTGCCAGCGTGATAAGGTTGCCATGATTGATTTCCTTATAATCCTCTTTCTCATAACTGCCAAGGGCTGATTTGGAAATACCCGTCAGCTCTGATAATTCTTCCAGATTTAAGCCTTTATCCTTGCGGAGTTCCCAAAGGCGTTCCTGTATGCTTGTTGCTCCTTTCATGGGCGCACGCTCCTTTCCGGCGGTTGCATTGCTGCCGCTTAACTGGATTATATCACACTTTCCGCAATCGTGGAAATTTCTGATTTTTACCCCTAATTCCTACTTTGTGGACATACGGCATAGGGCACAAAAATGTTCTATGATACAGGTAGTTCATCGATGGATTATTCCAATCGAATGACCAGCCTGTGTGGGATATGCTTCCCCGGCGATGTAGTGCCATGACTTTTGGCAGGGATATGGAGGAACCCTGACCGAAACGAGCATACCAAAGGGAGCGATACGCCGCTGTGAGATTCAGGGGAGGAACGACACCGGGGAGAACTGGCGAACTGACACCGAAATGATACCGAAACACGACAATCTGATAGGGGGATAGTCTACCCTATCGCTGATACTTCGGGAGATTTTAGGCGGTTCTATGACTGTAATTTTTCCGAAAATCGCCCCGAAACCATACACAAAAACGGGAGGAAGCGCAATATGCCGAGAATGAGCAAAAAGAGGAAACAGGAGCTTTCCTTTTACCTCAATGACCGGGGGCGTGTCACTTACAACGAATTATGCCGGAAATGCCAGCATGGGTGCAGGCAGAGCTTCCGGGCGGTTGTGATTGACTGCCCCCGTTATTTATCCAAACGAGCAAAGAAAAAGGAGGCACACACCGAATGAATTTTGAATTTATGACGATAGACACACCCTTGCCGCCCTGTATGCCCTTTCCCAGAGCGTTGACAGGATTTCCAGTCAGCAGCACCGCAAAGGTCATGTACTGCCGGATGCTGGACGCTATGCTGTCCAAAGGGCAGGAGGACGAGAACGGAATCCTGTTTGTCTGCTTCCCTGTCACAGCCATTGCCGCAGTCCTGTCCCGCAGTCCCATGACGGTCAAGCGTTCTCTGAATGAACTGGAAACCGCCGGACTTATCATGCGGGTGCGTCAGGGCGTTGGAGAACCAAACAGGATTTATGTGCTGATACCGGGAAAGGAGGACGCTGCCCTTGCCTGATACCTCAAAGCTGGAAAAGCTCAACAGGGAGCTGGAGAAAAGCGAAAAGAAGCTGCGGAAAGCCATTAATGATGAAAAGGTATTGCAGCACCAGTTAAAGCAGCTTACCCGAAAGGAACGGACGCACCGGCTCTGTACCCGTGGCGGTATGCTGGAAAGTTTTCTGCAAGAGCCGGAACGCCTGACAGATGATGATGTCATGATGTTGTTGAAACTCATTTTTCACAGGCAGGACACGCAGGAACTATTGAAAAAACTGCTGGAACGGGAGAAGCCGGAAACCCCTTAGTTTACTAAGGGCGCAATTATACACCACCCAGAGGTTGGTGCATTGCGTTCTCCGAAGGCTCCTCGCCGGAGGGCTGTGATTTTCCGCAGTCAAGGTCTGCTCCAAATCATACAGGGGACGCTACGCTTCCCCTGCGCTGGCTGCCGCCAGCTACCCTTTTGTGGACTTGCCATCTGGGGACACCTTGCGTTGCAAGCTGTTCCCAGCCGACAAGTAAAATATGGCTTGACTTAAAATTTTTATTCAGTTACCCTTAGATAAGAGTTACCGGTAGCTCTTTATCTAATCAATAAGGAGCGTGTAAAAATGTATCATGCACATTTTAGGGGAACACACTACGAAGCTGGTTTTCGGTGGGGTTCCTTACTGTTAAAACACAAAAATATAATTTTAGAGAACATACCATTTGAAATCACGCAGGAACGGATTGACTATGCTTTGTCCTGCCTTCCGATTTATGAAAAGTATTACCATGAGATTGTAGAAGAAATTCAAGGTCTGGCAGATGGACAACAATGTGATGTCCGTATTTTGCAAGCTGTATTATTTAGTATGTACTCTATGCCTCCATCTTGTAATTGCTCTTGTTTTGCTTTTACAACGGAACAGGAAATTCTTCTGGGACGAAACAGTGATTTTCTGACAGAAATTGAAAGGCTAAATCAGAATGTAGTTTATAAATTGACGGATGGAGTTTATTCTTTCACAGGAAATACAACTGCTTTTATTGAAATTGAAGATGGTGTTAATGAACATGGTTTAGCTGTTGGTTTAACATCCGCCTATCCTAACCAATGCAAACCGGGATTTAACGCAGGTATGATTGTCAGATACCTGTTGGAGAAATGTAGAAATGTGTCGGAAGCTGTCTCCTGTTTATATCAATTACCGATTGCTTCAGCACAAACTTTAACCTTAGCTGATACAATGGGGGCGATAGCTGTTATAGAATGTAATGCGGAACAGATAAAAATAGAAAAAACATTGAATAGCAATCTTGCTTTTGTCTGTGCAACGAACACTTTCCATCTGCCAGGAATGGTAGGCTATAACAACGATAAGATTGATAATTGGTTTGCAGAAGAACGGTATCAAACATTGTATTCAGCTTTTAGCGAAAAAAATGGAGGTTTCAATTTTCCATTTGCAGAAAAACTGTTGTCTGGAGATTATGGTTTCCTCTGTCAGTATGACAGAAGTACAGGTAAAGATACTGTCTGGTCAGTTATTTATGATATGAAACGACACAAAATTTATCGAAGTGAAGGGAATCCCAGACGACACAAATTCAAAGAAGATATTCGTTTTCAGTTTTGATTTTTCAAATTGATGTATTTCTACAACTAAATACCCGCCGCCCATACAGCGGCACACCGAGCAGGAAATCTGAAAAAGGTCTCCTGCTTTTTTTCTGCCCAAAATGAGGTGGTAAAACGCCACCCCATCCACCAAGCATAGAAAGGAGGGACACGAAATGCCCTGTCCACACAACGAAATCTCGATTGTTCAGCGTAGCCAACAGCAGTCTGCGGTTGCCGCCGCTGCC
>NZ_CAXTKW010000022.1:0-34719 GCF_964245105.1 Candidatus Dorea massiliensis AP6
GCCCAGTATATCGCTACGGCTCTTGAAATCTATGTAACCGGCTCCCTCAATGTGTTCAACCACCAGAGCAATGTGGACATCAACAACCGCATTGTCTGCTATGACATCAAGGAACTGGGCAAGCAGCTTAAAAAAATCGGTATGCTGGTGGTACAGGATCAGGTGTGGAACCGCGTTACCATTAACCGCGCTGCCCACAAGTCTACCCGTTACTACATCGACGAGATGCACTTGCTTTTGAAGGAGGAACAGACCGCTGCCTATACGGTGGAAATCTGGAAGCGATTCCGTAAATGGGGCGGTATTCCGACAGGTATTACCCAGAATGTCAAAGACCTTTTGAGCAGCCGCGAGGTAGAGAACATCTTTGAAAACTCCGACTTCGTGTATATGCTCAACCAGGCAGGTGGAGACCGCCAGATTCTCGCCAAGCAGCTGGGCATTTCCACGCACCAGCTTAGCTATGTGACCCACTCCGGTGAGGGTGAGGGCCTGCTGTTCTATGGCTCCACGATCCTGCCGTTTGTAGACCACTTCCCGAAGAACACCGAACTTTACCGCATTATGACCACCAAACCTCAAGAATTGAAAAAGGAGGATGAATGATTATGAACCCCAACATTTTGAATAAAACCCCGCTGATGTTTTTTGACAGGGCGGTAAATGCCCAGCGCAGCCAGCTGCTTACAGTCATGGCCGATGCGGTAAGTGAGTGCCGCACGGCGGCAGATCAGGCAGCCGAACTGAATGAGACCGGTCAGGTGGGGCTTCTCCGTCTGGCAGAGGTCTGGAGCGTCATTCGTGCTAAAGAAGGTATGGGCGGCCTGATTCTGAAAGGAACAGAGGCGAAGATTCTGTCCGATGTGGTGGCACAGTTTTATGCCTACCTGTCCGGCTGTATGTTCAACGATCCTGTGGGAATGGCCATTTATGCAGAGCTGCACTACATGATGTCCTCCCTCATGCTGGGAGAATGGTTTGAATAAAGAGCCGCGCCTGCGCTTTACTGATGAGGAACGGTCTGATCCTGCACTGGAAAAGCCGATCCGTAAAGCGGAGAAAGCTGCGGCCAGAGCAGATAAGGCGCAGGCCAATATCCCAAAGAAAAAGGTCAGGCAGACGGTCATCGACCCGGATACCGGAAAAAAGACCTCGAAGCTGACCTTTGAGGACAAGAAAAAGCCACCCTCCAAACTTTCTCAAGGGGTCAAGGAAGCTCCCGTCCATCTGGTTGCTGGCAAGCTCCACAAAGAGATCCGGGAAACAGAACAGGACAATGTGGGCGTGGAAAGCGCCCACAAGTCCGAGGAAGCGGTGGAGACCGGCGCTTATCTGGTGCGGGAGGGCTATCGCAGCCACAAGCTGAAGCCGTACCGCAAAGCAGCACAGGCAGAGCGCCAACTGGAAAAGGCAAATATAAATGTTCTGTACCAGAAATCTTTGCAGGAAAATCCCCAGTTTGCCAGCAATCCACTTTCCCGCTGGCAGCAAAAGCAGGCCATCAAAAAGCAGTATGCCGCCGCCAAACATGCCGGTCAGACTGCTGGAAATACTGCCCAGGCTGCATCCAAAACAGGAAAAGCCGCAAGGACGGTAAAAGAAAAGGCACAGCAGGCAGGGGCATTCGTCATGCGCCACAAGAAGGGTTTCCTGATGGCAGGGGTTTTGTTCCTCATTACCTGTATGCTGATGAATACCATGTCCTCCTGCTCCATGATGGCGCAGAGCATCGGTTCCGTTCTCTCCGGTACCACTTATCCGTCGGATGACCCGGAAATGCTGGCGGTGGAGGCAGATTATGCAGCCAGAGAAGCCCAGTTGCAGGAGGAAATCGACAACATAGAAAGCAGTCACCCAGGGTATGACGAGTATCGCTATGACCTTGGTATGATCGGCCATGACCCTCATGAGCTGGCAGCATTTCTCTCTGCCGTCTTGCAAGGCTACACCCGGCAGAGCGCTCAGGCAGAGCTGGCGCGTGTGTTTGCAGCACAGTATCAGCTGACGCTTACTGAGGAAGTGGAGATTCGCTACCGCACGGAGACCTCCACCGACCCGGAGACCGGTGAGACCACCTCAGAAGAAGTTCCCTATGAGTATTACATTTTGAATGTGAAACTCGCCAGCAAGCCCATTTCCGCTGTGGTGTCGGAGCTTCTGACCCCGGAGCAGATGAAAATGTATCAGGTTTACCGGCAGACCATGGGCAATAAGCCGCTGTTGTTTGGCGGCGGCTCCCCTGATACCAGCGGCTCGGAAGATCTGTCCGGTGTGCAGTTCATTAACGGTACCCGCCCCGGCAATCCTCAGCTGGTGGAACTGGCCAAGCGTCAGGTGGGCAATGTGGGCGGTTATCCCTACTGGAGCTGGTACGGCTTTGACTCCCGTGTAGAATGGTGTGCCTGCTTCGTATCCTGGTGCTATAACCAGGCAGGAAAAAGTGAACCGCGCTTTGCAGGCTGTGAGTGGCAGGGCGTTCCGTGGTTCCAGTCTCATGGACAATGGGGTGCAAGAGGCTATAACAATCTGGCTCCCGGAGATGCAATTTTCTTTGATTGGGATTTGGATGGGACAGCAGACCATGTGGGTATCGTGATCGGTACGGATGGCAGCCGTGTTTATACCGTGGAGGGAAATTCCGGCGATGCCTGCAAGATTAAAAGTTATGACCTGAATTATCAAAGCATTAAGGGCTACGGTCTGATGAACTGGTAACAGAGATTTTTAAGAAGGAGTGATAGACGATGGCAAAGAACAAAATTGAGCGCATTGACCAGGAGATTACAAAGGTCCGCGAGAAGATAGCAGAGTATCAGGAAAAGCTCAAGGCGCTGGAAGCACAGAAAACCGAGGCAGAAAATCTGGAGATCGTCCAGATGGTGCGCGCCCTGCGTATGACCCCGACCCAGTTGAGCGCCATGCTGTCCGGTGGCACAGTTCCCGGCAGTTTGGCTGATGACAATAACGAACAGGAGGAAAACAGCTATGAGGAATAAACGATTGCTCCGAACACTTTCCGCCTTTTGCCTGACAATGGTTGTGGCATTTGGCTTTACGATCCCTGCTTTTGCACAGGGGTCAGAACAGGCTCCGGCGGCACCGGCAGAGGATTCTACCAATGATAGCAACGTGATTGTGGAAGAAACAGAACCAGCACCGGCACTTACACCGGAGGGGAATGCGGCACTGGTGGATGATTTTGGAGGCAATAAGCAGCTTATTACTGTTACGACCAAAGCTGGAAATTACTTTTACATCCTGATTGACAGGGCGAATGAGGATAAAAAGACTGCTGTTCACTTTCTGAATCAGGTGGATGAAGCGGATTTGATGGCACTGATGGAAGATGGAAATGCTAAAGAGGAGTCGTCTGCTGTGTGTGGCTGCACGACAAAATGTGAAGCAGGGGCAGTCAATACGGCTTGTCCGGTCTGTGCAACTGATAAGAGTAAATGTACGGGCAAAGCACCGGAACCTCCGGCAGAAACATCGGAGCCGGAAAAGGAGAAGCCTGCCGGATTGAACCCGTCTGCGCTGGTCCTTTTACTGGCTCTGCTTGGTGGCGGTGGCGTATTTGCCTATTTGAAGCTCGTTAAGAACAAGCCTAAGACCAAGGGCAATGACAGTCTGGACGATTATGATTATGGCGAGGAAGATTCCGAGGAATGGGAAACCGAAAATGAGGAGTCGGATGAGCCTGACGCTGACGGGGGCAGCACAGAAGAAGATGACGAGGACAGCGTGAAATGATCCGTTTCACAGACAGTCCCTATGAACGCATGATGACACGCAGGCCGGAGGGCGGGAGGGAAACTTCCCGTCCTCCTTCTTTACCCCACAACCACCCCTGCTATGGTTGCGGGAGTTATGGAAGCCCCTGCGTAGGTATCTGCCATCGTGAGATGGAACGCTGGCTCAAAGAAAGGAAACGAAAAAAATGAGTGTTCTGATTATATTTATCAAGCTGATTGCTGTTTTTGACCTGCTGGTAATTGCTGTGTATTTTGGCGGCGACATTCTTTCTACCATGTTAAACAAACTTCGGAGAACGCCAAAGCAAGATGACCCCTTTGCTTTCTCCTTAGATACCGTGACAGTTTCATTGTCCATAGATTCTATCCGTCAGCTTTATTCCGGTGACGCGGCAGATTTTGTGAAGGAAAAGATCTTGCCAAATGTGGAGAAAACAATGGCTGTTTTGACAGATCAGGAACAGACAGCAGCCTGTCTGCTCTTATCTGCTCTCATCGGTTTTCTTGCAGCAGAAGCTCCTATGGATGAACAGAGCTTTCCTATGGTAATGGAACTTTTGAACTGTATGGAGGGGGAAAAAGAGGATGGTTGTCAGGATGCAGTAGATATTTTGTTTGAAGATACCATCAGCAATACCCACCGTCATGAAGAATATTACAGCAATTATCAACGCTACCAGCTGATGCAGGTGGATAAAACCCGTGTCATTTTGGCTTGCCGCATCATCATCAATGACCTGCTGGGGAAACTGTACCGCTATGATTATCGGTTTGGCTATAACCTGCTTTTGGATGAGGAAAACAGCATTGAGAAAAAGCTGCACACGCCTGTGCGAGAAGAATGGGAGGATGAAGATAATGAAACTTGTAATTGCTGAAAAGCCATCAGTTGCCCAGAGTTTGGCGGCGGTGATCGGCGCAACCGTCCGTAAGGACGGGTATCTGGAGGGCAACGGCTGGCGTGTCAGCTGGTGCGTGGGCCACCTGGCCGGTCTTGCGGATGCAGACAGTTATGATCCCAAGTATGCCAAGTGGCGATATGATGACCTGCCTATTCTGCCAGAGCATTGGCAGATGGTAGTGGGAAAGGATAAGAAAAAGCAGTTTGATATTCTCAAAAAGCTGATGAACGCCCCGGATGTGACGGAGGTAGTAAATGCCTGTGATGCCGGACGCGAGGGTGAGCTGATCTTCCGTAGCGTCTATGAGCTGGCAGGCTGTCAAAAGCCGATGAAAAGGCTCTGGATTTCTTCAATGGAGGACTCCGCCATAAGGGAGGGCTTTGCAAACCTGCGCCCAGGTGTAGATTATGATGGACTTCGGGATGCTGCTCTCTGCCGTGCCAAGGCCGACTGGCTGGTGGGAATCAATGCCACAAGGCTTTTTTCCGTGCTGTACCACCGCACCCTCAACATCGGGCGCGTGATGTCCCCAACGCTGGCACTGATTGTCCAGCGAGAAGCTGAGATCGACACCTTTAAGCCGGTTCCCTTTTATACCGTGGCGCTGGAACTGCCCGGTCTTACCATATCCGGGGAGCGCATGGCGGATAAGGCCGCTGCTGAGCAGCTGAAAGAAGCCTGCCAGGGTGCAGCTGTCACGATCAAAAAGGTGGAGTGCAAGGAAAAGTCCGAAAAGCCGCCTGCCCTCTATGACCTGACTACTCTACAAAGAGATGCCAACCGCCTGCTTGGATTTACAGCCCAGCAGACCCTGGACTATCTGCAAAGCCTGTATGAAAAGAAGCTCTGCACCTACCCCCGTACTGACAGCCGCTATCTGACTGGCGATATGGCAGACAGTCTGCCGGTGTTGGTGAATCTGGTTGCCAATGCTATGCCGTTTCGCAAAGGGATCGCCATTACCTGTGATCCGCAGACGGTCATCAACGATAAGAAAGTAACCGACCATCACGCAGTAATTCCTACCAGAAATCTCAAGGATGCAGACTTTTCTGCCCTTCCTGCGGGAGAAAAAGCGGTGCTGGAGCTGGTGGCCCTGCGTCTGCTGTGCGCCGTAGCCCAGCCCCATATCTATTCGGAAACTGTTGTGATTGCAGCGTGTGCCGGTGGAGAGTTTACCGCCAAAGGAAAAACGGTGAAGCACCCCGGATGGAAAGCACTGGAGGACGCTTACCGTGCCAAAATGAAGGATGCAGAGCCGAAAAAAGAGGGCGCAGAGAAAGCTCTGCCGGAGCTGACCGAAGGACAGACCCTTTCGATTTCTGCGGCAATCGTCAAAGAAGGTAAAAGCAGTCCACCTCAGCACTTTACGGAGGATACCTTGTTGTCCGCAATGGAGACTGCCGGAAAAGAGAATATGCCGGAGGAAGCCGAGCGAAAAGGTCTGGGGACACCGGCCACCCGTGCCGGTATTTTGGAAAAGCTGGTATCTGCCGGTTTTCTGGAACGAAAAAAGAGCAGGAAAACGGTGCAGCTTCTCCCTTCCCACAATGCAGTTTCCCTTATCACGGTCCTGCCGGAACAACTGCAATCGCCGCTTCTGACTGCCGAGTGGGAGTACCGCCTGGGCGAGATCGAGCGCGGGCAGCTTGCCCCAGAGGAGTTTCTGGACGGGATCAGCACCATGCTGAAAGACCTGGTGGGAACTTATCAGGTCATCAAGGGAACCGAGTACCTGTTCACTCCGCCCCGTGAGGTGGTGGGAAAATGCCCTCGCTGCGGCGGTGAAGTTGCAGAACTGCAAAAAGGCTTCTTCTGTCAGAATGATTCTTGCAAATTTGCAATCTGGAAAAACAACAAATGGTGGGCTGCCAAGAAAAAACAGCCGACCAAGGCTGTGGTGTCTGCGCTGCTGAACGATGGCCGTGTCCGTGTGACGGGGCTATATTCGGAGAAAACCGGCAAGACCTACGATGCCACTGTGGTTTTGGAGGACGATGGACAGTATGCCAACTTCAAGCTGGAATTTGACCAGCGGAAAGGAGGCAGCCGATGAAGCTCTCTTTAGTGGAACGGGAAACCATTCTCCTCTATAACCAGGCAGAACCAATGGCTGAGGTCTACACCCACGATCCCCGTCTGATGGAGAAGCTGGAACTGTTGGCAAAAAAGCACCCCGACCAGATCACCCGAAAGGACGCCCATAACTTTACAGTCCCCAAGCGGTGTGTATCAGTCCGGGAGCCATATAGCGCCGAGCGCCGCAAAGCTGCCAGTGAGCGTGCGAAAGTCGCCGGATACCAGCCCCCTGTGAAAAAGTCCGGCAGTTAAAGGCACATGGCAGAGAATGTATTTGAAGCGGTCAAGCAGTCGGTCAGCACCAGAGAAGCGGCAGCGTTTTATGGGATCGAGGTCAAACGAAATGGTATGGCCTGCTGTCCCTTTCACGATGATAAGAACCCCAGCATGAAGGTAGACCAGCGGTTCCACTGCTTTGGCTGTGGTGCAGATGGGGATGTGATCGACTTTACCGCAAAGCTCTTTAACCTCTCCCCAAAAGAAGCGGCAGAGAAACTGGCACAGGACTTTGGCCTGATCTATGACAGTCAGGCCCCTCCCCGCAGGAGGTATGTCCGGCAGAAAACCGAGGCACAAAAGTTTCGGGAGGACCGGCAGCAGTGTTATCGCGTACTGTCCGATTACTACTATCTGCTGAAAAAATGGGAGGCCGACAATTCGCCCCGAACACCGGAGGAAGAACCGCACCCCCGCTTTGTGGAAGCGATCCAGAAGAAAACCTATGTAGAGTACCTGTTGGACCTTTTTCTTTATGAAAGTGAAGAAGAACAAAGGGCATGGGTTGCAGAACACACAGCAGAAATCACACACTTGGAAAGGAGATTGAAAATCATGGCTGAGAATAAACCCACCAACCGAGAACGTTTAAGGGAAATCACAGATGGCATCGAGCAGGACATCAAAGAACTGTTTGAAAGCGAAAAGTATATGCGCTATCTGTCCGTCATGTCCCGATTTCACCGCTATTCGGTAAACAACACCATGCTCATCTATATGCAGAAGCCGGATGCCACTTTGGTAGCCGGATACAATAAGTGGAAAGACCAGTTTGAGCGTCATGTAAAAAAGGGCGAGCATGGCATTACCATCATTGCCCCGACACCGTATAAGAAGAAAATCGAGGAGCAGAAGCTGGACCCGGATACCAAGGCTCCGATTTTGGATAAAGACGGAAAGATCGTTACAGAGGAAAAAGAAATCGAGATCCCCATGTTTCGTCCGGTCAAGGTCTTTGATGTGAGCCAGACCGACGGGAAACCTTTGCCGGAGCTTGCATCATCCCTTTCCGGCAATGTGCCAAATTATGAGGCATTCATGGAGGCCCTGCGCCGCAGCGCACCGGTGCCGATTACTTTTGAAGCAATGGCCGCCGATACGGACGGCTATTTTTCTGCCGATCATCAGAAAATTGCCATTCGTCAGGGCATGAGCGAGGTGCAGACGGTTTCGGCCACGGTTCACGAGATTGCTCACAGCAAGCTCCACAATCAGAAAAAGATCCAGATTGCCAATGACGAGCAATATCAGGAGATCGAGCTGTTTGATAAACTTGGTCTGTTCTCCAACGGACGGATTGCTCGCGATAATCTGCCAGAGGGCGTTTATTGCTATGACCTGCGCGGTTCTGACTACAATCCTGGAGATCCGGTCTGTGTGGAAGAACGAGTGGTTGTAAACCATGCAGGCTCCGTTCTGCTGACAGAGCCGTTGGAACTGACGGAAGATGGACGCTTGATGCTGACCGAGGAAAAAGGGCTGAATTTTACCGGTGGCTTTTCTACCCTCTCCCAGTTTTTGCAGAAACAGAGGAAAGATCGTCACACGGAAGAAGTGGAGGCTGAAAGCATCTCCTATGCGGTCTGCAAGTATTTTGGCATCGAGACTGGAGAAAACAGCTTTGGCTATATTGCCAGTTGGAGTCAAGGCAAGGAGCTGAAAGAACTGAGAGCCAGTTTGGAGACCATCAACAAAACCTCCGGCACTTTGATCTCCGACATTGAGCGCCACTATAAGGAAATCTGCAAAGAGCGCGGAATCGACCCTCATGCAAAGGCAGAGCCGGAAACCGCCCCGATAGAGCAGCCAACCAGCAATCTGACTTACTATGTAGCAGAGTGCATGGAATTTCCAAACCTCGGAGAATACCACGATAACTTGTCTTTGGAGGAAGCAATCCGCATTTATCAGGAGATTCCGGCAGAACGAATGAACGGGATCAAGGGCATTGGTTTTGAGCTGAAAGACGGAAGCGACTATGAAGGACCTTTTCCGATTTTGACCGGGCAGACCATTGACCTGGACACCATCCAGGCAATCGACTATTACCGTGATAATCCTCTGGTGCAAAAAGCGGTAAAGGAACTGGCTGCGGCAATGCCAGAAATGGAAGTGCTGGGGGCGGATGCCAACCAGCAGGAGGCTTTGTTTCTGATTGACGATGCCACCTATCTTCATATCCAGTCCTGTGACAGCGGCTGGGACTATACCCTTTACGATGCCGCATCCATGAAAGAGCTGGATGGCGGTCAGCTGGATATGCCGGAGCTTTCCCGCAAAAATGCAGTTCTCCAGATTTGTGATGACAACAATCTGGACAGCACTTCGCTCAGACACGCTCCTATGTCCATGATTGAGACCTTGCAGGAAGCGGCCTATCAGCAGATGCAGGCAGAGGCCAGTCAGAGGACGTCTTCTTCTCAGCTGCCGGAAGCACAAGAGCAGGCGCTGGATGAATACCCTATGCCTGATGAGCAGGTCTCCACACCAGATATGCAGGAATACGGCTACTCCTATGATGGGATGTTCCCTGTTACCAGAGAACGGGCGCTGGAACTGGATGCCGCCGGTTTGACCGTTTATGTGCTGCATGAGGACAATACGGAGAGCATGGTGTTTGACCCGCAGGAAATCATGGATCATGGCGGTCTTTTTGGCGTGGACCGTGAGGAATGGGAGAAAAGCCCTCAGTTCCACGAAAAGGTCATGGAGCGTCAGGAACATCAGCAGGAACGCGAACAGGCATTTCTATCCCAGAACAGAGATTGCTTTGCTATCTATCAAGTGAGCCGTGACGATCCGCAGAATGTGCGCTTTATGAATCTGGATTGGTTAAAGTCCCATGACATTTCCATAGACCGCAGCAATTATGACCTCATTTACACAGCTCCGCTGAGGGAGTCTGGCACGGTACCGGAGCAGCTGGAAAAACTATATGAGCAGTTTAATCTGCAAAAGCCGGCGGATTTTCACAGTCCTTCTATGAGTGTCAGTGACATCGTTGCGATCAAGCAGGACGGTAAGGTATCCTGTCATTACTGTGACAGTGTTGGTTTTACCCAGATCCCCGGATTCCTGCCGGAAAATCCGTTGAAAAATGCGGAGATGGCCGTGGAGGACGATTACGGCATGATCGACGGTATCATCAACAATGGCGCAAAAGAGCCTACGGTGGCAGAGCTGGAACAGCAGGCCCGCAACGGTCAGCCCATTTCCCTGATGGATCTGGCTGCCGCTGCCCATCGGGAGGAACGGGAAAAGAAAAAGTCCGTCATGGAGCAGCTGAAAAGCCAGCCCAAGGCAGAACACAAAAAGATAGCGCCAAAAAAGAGTGCGGAAAGGGAGATTTGATATGGGAAACTTTACTTTTGAGGAAATGAACCTGATGTGCATTTACAATACCGGCAGCCGCACCGGACTGATCGACAGCCTGCGTGAGATGCGCGGCGAGCTGGCCCCGGAGGAAACCGAGCTGCGGGAGTTGACAGACAGCGCACTGGGCAAGCTCCAGGCCATGAGTGATGCCGAGTTTGCCGAGCTGGAGTTGTATCCGGAGTTTGACCAGTAAACACTATAATCGCAGGGATGGGGTGGCAATATGCCACCCCACCTTTTTACCCCAAAACTGAAAGGAGGACAGAACACTATGCCAACCAAAGCTGAACTATATGCACAGATGGCGGAGAAGGTAACAACGCAGCTCACGGGGAGCTGGCAGGAATGGGCAGGGTTTCTCACCACTGCTTCCCGCCTTTACAAGTACCCGTTCCATGAGCAGTTGATGATCTACGCCCAGCGTCCGGACGCCACCGCCTGTGCAGAGTACGATTTGTGGAATGAAAAGATGGGCCGGTATGTAAGGCGCGGCTCCAAGGGAATTGCTCTGGTGGACGATTCCGGGGACAGGCCCCACCTGCGCTATGTTTTTGATATTTCCGACACCGGAACCCGTGAACATTCCCGCACTCCCTGGCTGTGGCAGCTGGAGGAGCGCCATTTGGATTCGGTGCAGGCCATGCTTGAGCGCACCTATGATGTTTCCGGTGATGACCTTGCCGGACAGCTCACTAAGGTAGCCGGAAAACTGGCTGAGGAATACTGGACGGAGCATCAGCAGGACTTCTTCTATATCGTTGACGGTTCCTTTTTGGAGGAATATGATGAGTTTAACATCGGAGTACAGTTCAAGGCAGCAGCCACCGTCAGTATCACTTACGCTTTGATGTCCCGCTGTGGACTGGAGCCGGAACGCTACTTCGACCACAAAGATTTCATGGCGATCTTTGATTTCAATACTCCGGCAACCATCGGAGCGCTGGGAACAGCGGTCAGCCAGATCAACCAGCAGGTGCTGCGGCAGATCGGCGTTACCGTCCGAAATGCAGAGCGCGAAGCCAACCAAGAAAGGAGCAAACAAGATGAACAATCCCATGACCTATATCCAGAACGGAGACTATCTGATTCCCGACCTGAAGCTGAGCCAGCAGCCGGAGAAACCCCTGGGCAAGTACGGAAGGATGAGGAAAACCTACCTGAAGGAACACCGTCCCATCCTCTACAACCAGATGTTGCTGAGCGAGAAGCTGTACCCGCACCTTCTGGAGATCGACGAGACCTCCCAGAGCAGACTGGAGCAGATGATGCCCCAGCTGGCGAAGGAAGCGGGAGCCACCGAGGAACTGAAAGCCAGCGATCCCATGAAGTGGGTGGGGCTGATGAACACCTGCAAAGCCCAGGCCGAGGAAATCCTGATGGCGGAGCTTATCAACAGCTGACTCTAAACCTGTTCCTCTCCGAAGCGGAACAGATCCAATCCATAGATGAAGCAGAGAATGTAGCGCATACATCCTCTGCTTTTTCTTTTGCCCAAAATGACATTGACCATGTGCTGCGTTTGGGAGGCAATACAGACCGTCAGAGGGAGCGTGTGGTTGCAGCCTTTGAAAAGCAGAAAACCACCGCTGAGATTGCCGAGATACTGAAAACGCTGTACCACGGTGGCAACGGCCTTGGCAGTGTGAGTGCATGGTATGCCGAGGATGGTATCCATCTTTCCCACGGGAAGTCTGTCCGTTATGACAGGTCTGCCCAGGTCATTTCTTGGGAGCGCGCCGCAGAGCGTATCGGGGAGCTTTTGGAAAGTGGTCAGTTTGCCTCCAATGTGGAGCTTGCAGAAGCGGCAGGCTATGAACGCTCCCTCCTCTCGGAAAAGCTCTGGCATCTGTATCACGATCTCAGTGAGGACGCCAGAAAAGCCGGATATTTGTCCTGCCTGTCAGAGATCAAAGGCAATGGTTTCCCAGAGGAGACCCGCCGCCTGACGGAGCAGCTGAGTGACCCGGCTTTCCGCCAGACCCTCAAGGAAGAATACGCTGCCTTCTGGACTGCCTATCAGCAGGACCGTGACCTGTTGCGTTTTCACTATCATAGACCGAGGGAGATCTGGGAGAACCTGAAGGACCTTGACCTGCCCCGCAGGACCTTTTCTTCAGACCTTTCCCAAGTGCCAACCGTTCAGCACTTCATTACCGAGGATGAGATCGACGCCGCTATGACCGGCGGCAGCAGTTTCGCCGGAGGAAAAGGCCGTATCTATGTGTTCTTCATGGCAAACCATACGGATAAGGAGAAAGTGAGATTCCTCAAAGACGAGTATGGCATTGGCGGACGCTCTCATGCCCTGTCCGGCGCAACACACAGCGGCGAAGATCACGATGGGAAAGGACTGCGCTATAAAAAGCAGGACTGCCCGGATGTTCACTTGAACTGGGAAAAGGTTGCCAAGCGCATTACCTCACTTGTCCAGAAAGACCGCTATCTTACCGAACAGGAACAGGCACAGTATGACAAGATCCAGTCTGAACAGGAACTGGCCGAAGAAGATGCCATTCAAGCCCAGCAGCCGGAGATGGAGGAAGAAACACCAAAGCCTACCCTTGGGGAGCAGTTTGAGCAGTATAAGCCTGTGGTGACTGCCGCCATTTCCGAGGATACCGCATATCGCAATGCCTGCGGTCATTCTGACCGTGAAAATGCTGTCATCGAGGGCAATGCCGCTGTGCGCCGTGCGGTTCTTGGTTCTAAGGATATGGAGCTGATCCGACTCTATTCGGATGTGCCGGAGTTCCGTCAGCGTCTGCACCGGGAAGTGATCGACGAAACCTATCCAAAGCTCCATGAACTTCTGCGCCCTCTTTCTCAGGAAGATATTGATACTGCCCTTTGTGCATGGAACGGCAATATCGAGAGTAAACACGCTGTTGTCCGCTATATGAAAGACCATGCAAGAGAAAAAGATACCGCCGCATGGCTGGCTCAGGAATACGGCGGCAGTAACAGCAACAGCCTGTTCGTTGTCCGTGCCGGCAGCCCGGAGGGAACGCAGCTGCCCTGGCCGAAGGTACAGCGCAGGCTTGCCCAGCTCATTCAGGAGGACCGGTTCTATACCGAAGAAGAACAGAACCGTTTTGACGACATCGACCCAATCGCCATCCGGGAAGCTCTGGAAGAAAGAGGGATCGTCAACGGCCAGGTGGCAGACCCGGAAAAACTGGACAATGATCCGTTTATCCAACAGGTGATGTCAGATGTAGAGCAGATCGCAGATGCCGAGACAGAGCAGACTTCCGAAGTTTCCATTTCCGATGAGGAATATGATGCAGTTCGCCGCCCAACTCCGCAAAGAACATCCTATGACCCTGCTGCCCCGGTCTATGCCGTGGGCGATACCGTGTATATCGAGGATGACGCCTATCAGATCACCGAGCTGCGGGAGGACACCGTACAGCTTCTGCCCACCGGGATGGTATATCCCATCTACCGGGCAGAGCGCAAAGAACAGTTCGAGCAGCTGCTTCGGGCAGACCGCCGCAATGCTTACTATACCGAGTTTCTTCCTATTGCCCCGGACAAGGCAGATCAGGACTTACGGGATGTATTGGCTCATGGACTGATGGATGAAGCGGATAAAAAGCAGATTTCCACGCTGCTGCAATCCGGCAGGAGCAACAGCGAGATCGCCTACTGGTTGAGCAGAGCCTATTCCGGTGAGATCGAGACACTGAATCTGGAGACCGGCGATATTGCCGATTACCGTACCACGGCACAGGGCATAGAACTGGAAGTCATGGATGCAGAGGAAAAGCGTCTGGCTATGCTGTATTTCCGCTGGGATGAGGTTGCGCCTTTGCTGCGCGGGATGTATGCCCGTCAGCAGGACGGTTTTGGACAGGAACAGCCCCAACCGTCTGCCGAATCCCCAGCCTTTCATTCCGAGACCGTGGCCATCTATCCGGGCGATAAGCACCATCTACCTTATGATGTAGTGGTGGAACGGTTGCATATTGAGGAGCCGGAGCCGCCAGCTCCTATAACAGAGCTGGAGAAAACCTTTGAGGAAGTGCTGGATGAACGCCCGGTTTCCATTCAGGTCAATGGCCAGTGGCAGACCTTCCCCAATGCCAAAGCTGCCGAGGAAGCCTCCTATGAGGAATACAAGGACAACCTGCGCCGCAATGCACAGAACTTCCGCATTACCGATGAGCATTTGGGTGAAGGCGGTCCGAAAGCCAAGTTCCAGGCAAATGTCAATGCGATTCGTTTGCTGAAAGAGCTGGAAGCTGCCGGACAGCAGGCAAGCCCCGAACAGCAGGAGGTTCTTTCTCGATATGTGGGCTGGGGCGGTCTCTCTGATGCGTTTGACCCGGAGAAACCGGCATGGGCTTTAGAGTATGCCCAGCTAAAAGAACTGCTGACCCCGGAGGAATATGCCGCCGCCAGAAGCTCTACCCTCAACGCCCATTACACCAGCCCTACGGTCATTCAGGCCATCTATGAAGCGGTGAACCGTATGGGATTTGAGACCGGAAATATTCTGGAGCCGTCTATGGGTGTGGGCAATTTCTTTGGTATGCTGCCGGAGAAAATGCGAAACAGCCGTCTGTACGGCGTGGAGCTGGACCCTGTTTCCGGGCGCATCGCAAAGCAGCTCTATCCCAAGGCGGACATCACAGTAGGCGGCTTTGAGACCACCGACAGGCGTGACTTCTTTGACCTTGCCATCGGCAATGTACCTTTCGGTCAGTATCAGGTCAATGACAAAGCCTACAACAAGCTGAATTTCAGTATTCACAACTACTTTTTCGCCAAAGCACTGGACCAGGTGCGTCCCGGCGGTGTGGTGGCTTTTGTGACCTCCCGCTATACCATGGATGCCAAGGATTCCACCGTGCGCCGCTATCTTGCCCACCGTGCCGAACTGCTGGGAGCGATCCGTCTGCCTAATGACGCGTTCAAAAAGAATGCCGGTGCCGAGGTTGTATCGGACATCATCTTTCTCCAAAAGCGGGACCGTCCGCTGGACATCGTGCCGGAATGGACTCAGATCGGACAAACGGAGGATGGGTTTGCCATCAACCGGTATTTTATCGACCACCCGGAAATGGTGCTGGGCAGACAGGAGCCGGTAAGCACTGCTCATGGTATGGACTACACTGTGAATCCTATCGAGGGACTGGAGCTTTCCGACCAGCTGCATGATGCCGTGAAGTACATTCATGGCACTTATCAGGAGGCAGAGCTGCCGGAGCTGGGCGAAGGCGAAGCTATTGACACCTCCATTCCTGCCGACCCCAATGTGAAGAACTATTCCTATGCCATTGTAGACGGGCAGGTGTACTACCGGGAAAACAGCCGTATGGTGCGCCCTGACCTCAACGCCACCGCCGAAGCCCGCGTGAAAGGTCTTGTGGGACTGCGTGATTGTGTGCAGGAACTGATCGACCTTCAGATGGATGCAGCGGTTCCGGACAGCACCATTACCCAAAAGCAGGCGGAACTGAACAGCCTATATGACAGCTTTTCTGAAAAATATGGCCTTATCAATGACCGTGCAAACCGTCTGGCCTATGCAGACGATTCTTCCTATTACCTGCTCTGTGCGCTGGAAGTCATCGACGAGGACGGAAAGCTGGAACGCAAGGCAGATATGTTCACCAAACGGACCATCAAGCCCCATCAGGCGGTGGCTGTGGTGGATACGGCAAGTGAAGCACTGGCGGTGTCCATCTCGGAAAAAGCCTGCGTGGATATGGACTATATGAGCCAGCTTACCAGAAAAACAAAAGAAGAACTGGCCGGAGAGCTGCAAGGCGTAATTTTCCGTGTACCGGGACAGTTGGAACAGGACGGCACACCCCATTATGTGACTGCTGATGAATACCTTTCCGGCAATGTACGCCGCAAACTGCGTCAGGCGCAGCGGGCGGCACAGCAGGACCCTTCTTTTGCAGTCAATGTGGAAGCTCTTACCGCCGCCCAGCCCAAAGACCTGGATGCGTCGGAAATTGAGGTGCGTCTGGGCGCTACCTGGATTGACAAGGAGTACATCCAGCAGTTTATGTACGAGACCTTCAACACCCCGTTTTATCTCCAGCGCAGCATTGAGGTCAACTATTCCTCCTTTACTGCTGAATGGCAGATCAAGGGGAAATCTTCTGTATCCTACAACGATGTGGCAGCTTATACCACCTACGGAACCAGCCGCGCCAACGCCTACAAGATTCTGGAGGATTCCTTAAACCTGCGGGATGTCCGTATCTATGACACCATAGAGGACGCAGACGGAAAAGAGCGCCGCGTACTAAACGCCAAGGAGACCACTCTGGCTGCCCAAAAACAGCAGGCGATCCGGGAAGCCTTTAGGGACTGGATCTGGAGAGACCCGGAGCGCCGCCAGACTTTGGTGCGCCAGTATAACGAAGAAATGAACTCTACCCGTCCCCGCGAGTATGATGGCAGCCATATCACTTTTGGCGGCATGAACCCGGCCATTACCCTGCGGGAACACCAGAAAAGTGCCATCGCCCATGTGCTGTATGGCGGAAATACCCTGCTGGCACACGAAGTAGGCGCGGGCAAAACCTTTGAGATGGTGGCCGCTGCGATGGAAGCCAAACGCCTGGGCTTGTGCCAGAAATCTCTCTTTGTGGTTCCCAACCACCTGACTGAGCAGTGGGCATCGGAGTTTCTGCGCCTCTATCCTTCTGCCAACATCTTAGTCACAACCAAAAAGGACTTTGAGACCCATAACCGCAAGAAGTTCTGCGCCCGTATTGCGACCGGTGACTACGACGCCATCATCATGGGACACAGTCAGTTTGAGCGTATCCCCATCAGCCGGGAGCGTCAGGAACGGCTTCTCTATGAACAGATCGACGAGATCACTGAGGGGATTGCAGAGGTACAGGCAAGTGGCGGCGAGCGTTTTACCGTCAAGCAGCTGGAGCGTACCAGAAAGTCTCTGGAAGCCAGACTGGAAAAGCTGCAAGCCGAGGGGCGAAAAGACGATGTGGTAACCTTCGAGCAGCTGGGTGTGGACCGTTTGTTTGTGGACGAGGCCCACAACTATAAAAACCTGTTTCTATACACAAAAATGCGGAATGTGGCTGGTCTTTCCACATCGGACGCGCAGAAATCCTCCGATATGTTTGCCAAGTGCCGCTATATGGATGAGATCACCGGAAACCGTGGCGTGATTTTTGCCACCGGCACCCCGGTCAGCAACTCCATGACCGAGCTTTACACCATGCAGCGTTACCTTCAGTATGAACGCCTGCAAGAACTGAACATGACCCACTTCGACTGCTGGGCTTCCCGATTTGGAGAGACCGTCACAGCATTGGAGCTGGCACCGGAAGGCACCGGCTACCGGGCAAGAACGAGATTCAGCAAGTTCTTTAATCTGCCGGAGCTGATGAACCTGTTCAAAGAAGTGGCGGACATTAAGACTGCCGACCAGTTAAATCTCCCTACCCCGGAAGTGGAGTACCACAACATCGTGGCGCAGCCCACCGAACATCAGCAGGAAATGGTCAAAGCTCTTTCGGAGCGTGCATCGCTGGTACACAGCGGAACTGTTGACCCGTCCCAGGATAACATGCTCAAGATTACCTCGGATGGCCGTAAGTTGGGGCTTGACCAGAGGATCGTCAGCCAGATGCTGCCGGACGAACCCGGCACAAAGGTCAATCAGTGTGTGGACAACATCATGCAGATCTGGCGGGACGGCAAAGCTGACAAGCTGACCCAGCTGGTGTTCTGCGACATTTCTACACCACAGGCCAAAGCTCCTGCAAGCAAGGCGGCGAAAACGCTGGATAATCCACTGCTTCACGCATTGGAAGGCGCTGTGCCTCTGCCGGAACAGGAACCGACCTTTACGGTATATGACGATATTCGTCAGAAACTCATTGCTCAGGGGATGCCTGCCGACCAGATCGCTTTTATCCATGAAGCCAATACCGAAGTGCGGAAAAAGGAGCTGTTCTCTAAAGTCCGTACCGGTCAGGTTCGTGTCCTTTTGGGCAGCACCGCCAAGATGGGCGCAGGCACCAATGTGCAGGACCGTCTGGTGGCACTTCATGATCTGGACTGTCCGTGGAGACCCGGAGACCTTGCCCAGAGAAAGGGGCGTATCGAGCGTCAGGGCAACCAGAACCCCCTTGTTCATGTGTACCGCTATGTGACCGAGGGAACCTTTGACGCATACCTCTGGCAGACAGTGGAGAACAAGCAGAAATTCATCAGTCAGATCATGACTTCTAAATCGCCGGTGCGTTCCTGCGATGATGTGGATGAAACAGCCCTCAGTTTTGCCGAGATCAAGGCTCTGTGTGCCGGAGATCCCCGCATCAAGGAGCGTATGGATTTGGATGTGGAGGTATCCCGCCTGAAGCTGATGAAAGCCGACCACCAGAGCAAGCAATATCGTCTGGAGGACCAGCTGCTCAAATACTTCCCGGAGGAGATTGAAAAGCACAAAGGTTTTATCAAGGGCTTTGAATCCGATCTGGAGGTTTTGGCAGCTCACCCGCACCCAGAGGACGGTTTTGCTGGTATGGAGATTCGTGGAGACCTGCTGACCGATAAGGAGAACGCCGGTGCAGCCCTTTTGGATGCCTGCAAGGAGGTCAAAACCTCCGATCCGGTGCAGATCGGCAGCTACCGGGGTTATGCCATGTCCGTGGAATTCTCCGCATGGAAACAGGAATATACGCTCCTGCTGAAAGGACAGATGACCCACCGGGCAACACTTGGTACAGACCCTCGCGGAAATCTTACCCGTATCGACAATGCCCTCGCCCAGATGTCCCAGCGTCTGGAGGCGGCAAAGGCCCAGCTGGATAACCTCTATCAGCAGCAGGCTGCGGCAAAGGAGGAAGCCGGAAAGCCATTCCTTTATGAAGAAGAACTGCGAAGCAAAAATGCCCGTCTGGTGGAGTTGGATACCCTGCTCAACATCGACGGAAAGGGACAGACACACGCCGAGGCTGTTGTTGCCAAAAGCACACGGCCTTCGGTGCTGGATAACCTAAAACGCCCGGTGCAACCCCACAGTACAGACAAGAAACCAAAACAGCATGAGGAGGTGCGATAACATGAATACTAACGATCTGAATGCAGCCCTTTATGAAAAGATGGCTGCCGAACAGGATAAGTTCCGGGACTGGCTGAAAAGCCAGCCCCCGGAAGAAATCCTGCACCACACCTATGAATATACTGTCCGTGAGGATATTGTGATGGCGCTGGAGGAGCTGGAGCTGACCGACGTCCAGGCCAAGGCACTTTTGGAATCTCCCTCTCCATTGGCGGATGTGTACCGCTATTTTGAAAAGCTGGAGACCGGCTATATGGATGTGATCCGGGACAGTATTGAGAACCGTGCCGACGATGTGTGCAGAGCTAAAGAGGAACTGCGAACAACACCGATCTATCCCCATTCAGCTGCCTATGCGAGAGAACATGGGGAGCTGGAGCAGTACCGAGCTTCCAACAATGTAAATCGCCAATGCAAGGAGTCTATTGAAGCGGCGGTGCGGGAGCACTTCGACGGAATGTATCTCAGCCACGATGCGGCAAAGGGTGTGATCGAGACCTATGGCATGGAGCGTGTGTCCATGGTTCTGTCTAACACGGTCCAGCTTCAGGACTGGGATGGGCGTTACTCCCGACGCAACAAAGAATGGGCCAAGACCATTCCCAACGATAATCCCGAAACCGTCCGTTGTGGTTATGCCTTAAACAGCCACCCTGCTGTGCTGGATGGTTTTATTGATCTGGTGCGTGAAGAACAGCAGCGCAGCCGTACCCAGAGAGAAAAACTGGAACCGTCCCGTCCCTCAGTACGGGATAAGCTCAAACAGGAGCTGCCCGCCCATAAGTCTGCCGCCCCGAAAAAACGGGAGCCGGAGCGATAACCATGGCAAAGCGCAAGCGGGATGTGCCGGTTTTGTTTTGGGTGTCCGCAGAAGAACTGGAACTGATCCATCAAAAGATGCAGCAATACGGGACAGAGAATTTGAGCGCTTATCTGCGGAAAATGGCGCTGGATGGTTATGTGGTCAAGCTGGAACTGCCAGAGATGAAGGAGTTGGTCTCCCTGATGCGCCGAAGCAGCAACAACTTGAACCAGCTGACCCGCAAAGTGCATGAGACCGGACGGGTTTATAATGCTGACTTGGAGGATATATCCCAGCGGCAGGAACAACTGTGGGAGGGTGTGAAGGAAATCCTTACCCAACTCTCCAAACTTTCATAACAGGGATAGATACTCCATTTGCGGAGGGAGGAACGGCGTTTCTTCGCCGCACCTTCCTCCGCTTTTTCTTTTTGTCTGTATCCTTGTTTTTTGCCTGTCCGTACCGGATAATATGAGTAGAATAAGAAGCGTAGCAAAGGAGTGAAAACAGATGCTGACCTTTGAAAAGGTGCTGGAGATTTTTGCGGATTACCTAACCGCAGACGAGACCATAGAAGTTTATATCAGCCGTCATGGATGTGTAAGAGTTGAATTTGACCAAGATTTTCACTATTGCTCTGGCGAGGTGTGCCATACTCCCAAGGAACTGTTCGACCTCTTAGCCGATGATTACCGGACTTATCTGGAGATTGAACTGACCAAAGGAAAACGGGAAGTGACGGAAGATGATGAGAGAGAAGCGGATGCCCTATGCAAACAGTATCTGGAGCGTTGGAAGGAGGAACAGAAATGAAGATTTTGAAATGTCTGCTGATGATCGTAACTGCACCGGTCATTTTGGTGTTGACGCTTTTTGTCTGGCTCTGCACGGGGCTGATCTACATATCCGGTCTGGTGCTTGGTCTACTAAGCACGGTAATTGCTCTGCTTGGCGTGGCTGTGCTGATTACCTATTCCCCGCAGAATGGTGTGATTTTGCTGGTTATGGCATTTTTGATTAGCCCGATGGGGCTGCCGCTGGCTGCGATCTGGCTGCTGGGAAAGGTGCAGAGTTTGAAATTTGCGATACAGGATTGGGTGTATGGGTAAATGATGTGAATATAATTTGGAATGAAAAAGAAGCAGGACAATGGGAGATGAGACCCAATGCCCTGCTTCTCTGTTTATTCGGAACGAACTGTAATATATTTTTGATTGCGACTTTTAGGTTTATCGGGAATAGTCATTTCTAATTGCCCGGATTCTAAAAGCGGATTGATATGTTTCAAAGTGAAGTTTCTTAAATCTTTGAAGCCGCAAAATACTGCAAGCTCTTTCTTGGATTTTGGTGTTGTGCAAAAAGCCAAAATCTGTTTGGATACCGTTGATAGTTCAATAACTTGGTGGGTAACTTGGTGGATAACTTGGTGGGTGTCATCCTCTAAGTTGTAGTTTACATTTTTCAAGATGACCCTGAAATCTGTTGCTGTTGAGGAAAATTCAGGCTTATATGCCGCTGTATATCCAGGTAGCTTTTCGGTTTCACTGACGATTTTGCGCAGACCACTTCCACGGCGTTCCATGTACTTCATGCGGTGGAACAGGTCAGCAATCACAGGGTTTCGTCGCATGGAACGGATACTGTAAATATCGTATTCCTGAATTGAGCCGCCGCCAAACATACCGCCCGGAGATGTGATTTCCACCCGATCATCAAACATATCAATATGGATTTCGCTGCCAAGCACAATATAATCACGATGGATAAGCGCATTAACAAGAGCCTCTGTCACAGCTCGTTCAGCATAATCCGGCTTGTCTACACGATACTGTGCCTTTTTGACAAAACGGACTTTGGAATTATTGCGAATAAATTCACTGCCGCTGTTCAGTAAATAAATCAAATTTCCCTCGTATTCTTTATCGTCCAGCGCATCATCAAAGATAGAGCCTTTTTCCAAGCCATTCCACCGGGTACAGAACATACGGGAGTTATAAACTGTGTGCTGATCGGTCATGAGCTTTCCGGCATTGGTCAAAAACCCATTTTTGTCAGCCAAACCGAAGGAGACATAATCGGATGGCTCAAAGCGGAGACCAGTCCGTTCCAGATAGGTTGCTTCCAGAAGTGTAAAGCTGTAATCCTTTTTTACCGCGTCTGTTGTTAGGGTATCAAAGGACTGATTGGTTCCCTTTAAGATCAGTTCATTCACAATGTAATCAGGGGCAATTACGCTTTCATTTCCAACACGGATATATGCTTCCATCACTCCGTCTGCCTTGTAATAGTATGGGGTGCTGCGGCCAGGAGAAACCTCCAGAGCCAACAGGTTTTTACCATCTTCCTGCAATGGCTTTAAGATAAACTGCGGTAATGGTGTGATACGTTCTTTGATTAAGCGGCTGATCGCTTCAGCATCCTTTTGAACATCGGACAAGCCGATAGGCTCCCGGTCATCGGAGACTCCGAAAAACAGAGTGCCGCCAATTCCATTGGAAAAGGCACTGACACTTTTTAACCAGCTTTTTGGCTTTTTTATTTCGAGAGCAACTTTGAAATCACATTCGGTTGCTTCAGCAATGAGCTGTTCTATCATAAAATCCCTCCTTTGAGGTATTGGTAGTTTCTTTATATTATACCCATAAGGAGAGTTTATTTCAACGATAGGCACAAAGAGTTCAGAGAAAATATTTTGAGAGGAGGGCTTTTTATGGCAACTACAAGAATCATGCCACTTCATGTCGGCAAAGGCCGCACAGAGAGTCGGGCGATCAGTGACATCATCGACTATGTAGCAAATCCACAGAAAACAGATAATGGCAGGCTCATCGCAGGATTTGCGTGTGACAGCAGAACGGTTGATGCGGAGTTTCTTTTAGCAAAAAGGCAGTATATCGTTGCTACCGGACGAGTGCGCGGTGCGGATGATGTGATTGCCTATCATGTGCGCCAGTCCTTCCGCCCCGGCGAGATTACTCCGGAAGAAGCTAACCGGCTGGGTGTGGAATTTGCCAAGCGATTTACTAAAGGCAACCATGCCTTTGTGGTCTGCACTCACATAGACAAGTCGCACATTCATAATCACATTATCTGGTCATCGGTCAGCTTAGAATATGACCGAAAATTCCGAAACTTTTGGGGCAGTACCAAGGCGGTTCGCAGGTTAAGTGATACCATCTGCATTGAAAACGGACTGTCCATTGTAGAGAATCCGAACCCTCACGGAAAGAGCTATAACAAATGGCTGGGAGATCAGGCAAAACCCTCTCACCGAGAGCTGCTTCGTGTGGCGATTGACAACGCATTATCACAAAGTCCTGCTAATTTTGAGGAGCTGCTGAAGCTGCTGCAAGAGTCCGGCTGTGAGGTATCAAAGCGTGGAAAATCGTATCGTCTGAAGCTCCCCGGTTGGGAGAAAGCAGCCCGTATGGACAGCCTGGGCGAAGGATATGGATTGGAAGATTTACAGGCAGTTATTTCTGGGAAGAAAACGCATACCCCACGAAAGAAAACGGTCACACAGGCAGTGCTGCCGAAGGTCAATCTGCTGGTGGACATTCAGTCAAAATTGCAGGCTGGAAAAGGTGCTGGCTATGCTCGATGGGCTAAAGTTTTTAATCTGAAACAAATGGCGCAGACCATGAATTACCTGTCAGAGAATAATCTGCTGGAGTATGCGGTTTTGGAAGAAAAGGCTGCGGCTGCCACGGCACATCACAATGATCTTTCGGCGCAGATCAAAGCGGCTGAAAAGCGCATGGCAGAGATCGCTGTTCTGCGTACTCACATCGTAAATTATGCCAAGACCCGTGAGGTCTATGTGGCATACCGCAAAGCGGGTTACTCTAAGAAATTCCGGGAGGAACATGAGGAAGAAATTCTGCTCCACCAGGCTGCTAAGAATGCCTTTGATGAGATGGGCGTCAAGAAGCTGCCCAAGGTCAAAGAGTTGCAGACAGAGTACGCGAAATTACTGGAAGAAAAGAAAAAGACCTATGCCGAGTACCGGCGTTCCCGTGAAGAAATGCGGGAGCTTTTAACGGCAAAGGCCAATGTGGATCGGGTGCTGAAAATGGAGGTAGAACAGGATGTTGAAAAAGAAAAAGACCACGGCCAGCGGTAAGCTGGTTCTGGTCAAAAGCGTTCGCAGAACGCGCAGCCACAGAATGAAATTCTGTGTTCAAAGGGGCTTGGGGGCGCTGCCCTCAACAAGCAAGCGGAGAGGAAAATCACAAAGGGATTTTCTTCTCTGCGGGTCGGTGTGTATTAACACCGGCATTGCTTGCCTCTTTTCTCCGAAAATGAAAAGAACCAGTGAGAGAATCGTTAAATTTCACTCACTGGCTCAATTCATTTCAAATTTCTCGGACAATTCTGTTAGCTCTTTCACCGTTTCCTGTGTGTGATGCAACAGGGTGTCGCGCATTTCTGGCGGACAGCTGGAATAAAGCATTTTCATCTGATTGACACCCTCATCCTCCAGAGAAATATCTGGATTTATAAGCGTATCTAAAGAGATGTGCAGGACCTTTGCCAATGCTCTCAAAATCAAATAGGACGGGTTCATTTTCCCTTTTTCGATATTGGCAATTTGCTTTACAGAAACATGGCTTAGATCGGAAAGTTCCTGTTGTGTCAGTTCTTTATTCTTTCTGGCCTCTCTCATTTTCTGCCCTAAAGCAGTTAAATCATCAATCGGCATAATCGTTCACCTCAAATATATTTTATCGTTCCGATTTGCACAAAGGAATAACCTTATTGTGCTTGAGAACAGGACTGATTATGCTGATTCCTTTTTGATAACATGGTTGCTCCATGATTATGGCGTTTCCGGCTGCTAATTGAACTATGAGGATGAATTGCAGATTTCAGCTTTTAGTTCGTTGCCAAACGAGAATGATATAGAATGCGGTAGGGAGGCTATCAGTTTTATCCGCTCATCTATGAGCCGTTTTTTATTCTCTGTGACATAAAATTCATCTGGATATTCCGTTTTCGGTTCGCCATGCGCTGCCTCCATTCTTCATAAGAGTTTGAGATTATCCCAACAAACATTTTTCATTTTCGGGCAAGGGACCTGAAAATCCGAAAAATCGCAAGCGGGTACTCGCTTGCTGTGCTTGCTATCGAAACCCTACCTTCTATTTCTCCCTCTACTAATACTACAATTTGAAGCGGTGATTTTGGCTGTTTCCATTTCAAATTATGCAAGAACCGCCTCTGTTCAATGTTGAATAGTTCTATGTTCACGCACACACGCAGGCAATCACTCCCCGTAAAGATAACAAAAGCAAAGTAATTGTCTATTTGGAGCGAAAATGCCTTTTTGGAGAAGAAACATACAGACATATCTGCTATACTGAAATGCGGTTAGTTCGTGCTAACACAAAAGCAAACAGGAGGACCAAATAATGAATAAACTACAAGGAAAAGACCTTATCAATGTTGGAATCTTCACTGCGATCTATTTTGTGGTGATGATGGCGATTGCCATGCTGGGATTTATCCCTATTTTTCTTCCGCTTCTGATCGTGCTGGTTCCGCTGATTGGCGGAATCGTAATGATGCTGTATTATTCTAAAGTCCAGAAGTTTGGAATGGTATCGCTGACAGGACTGATCTGCGGTATTTTAATGTTGCTGACCGGCATGGGGTATTGGAGCATTATTACCGGTGCCGTGTTCGGTGTCCTGGCTGATCTTGTTTTGAAATCCGGCGATTATAAGAGTGCAAAAAAAGGAATCATATCGCATGGTGTTTTTTCCATGTGGATCATCGGAAACTACATTCCCATTGTTGCAACACGGGACAGCTACTATCAGCAGCTAATCAGCGGTTATGGACAAGAGTATGCAGATTCCATTATGAGCTATATCTCGGCATATACGCTCCCCCTTCTTTTGATTGCCGGATTCGTTTGCGGCGTGATCGGCGGTGTGATCGGCCAGAAAATTTTCAAAAAGCACTTTAAGCGTGCGGGTATTGCATAATGCGCCGTGAATTGTTAGCAAGCAAAAAAAAGGAAACCGGCCTGTCGTTAGACCCTCGGACAAAGTTGGCATTGCTTATCACGATTGCCCTCTTTGTCTTGAGCGGCGGAGGTGGGGCTGCTTCTAAACAGTTTGCTCCTATTTTGGCTGCTGTTCCATTGATCCTGCTGCTCACGGAAAAATCGTGGAAGGGATCGGTTATCTATTTTGTTTTATATGGCGGCAGCTATATATTGCAACTATGGGCGCTCCCCCACCTGTCCGGCCTTCCTAACTTTCTTGTTGTTGCAATCTGCGGTTTCTTTATGCGGTTTGTGCCGGGGATTATGATGGGATGCATCACGGTCAGGACGACGACGGTCAGCGAGTTTGTTGCCGCCATGAAGAAGCTGCATTTACCGGAGCAGATCATCATTCCTATGTCCGTGATATTCCGATTTTTCCCTACTGTTGTAGAAGAATATAATGCCATAGGGGACGCTATGAAAATGAGAGGAATCCGTTTTGGCGGGGGCAAAGCCAGTGCAATGCTGGAATACAGGCTTGTCCCTGTTATCATGTGTTCCGTCAAGATCGGGGAAGAATTAAATGCGGCAGCCCTGACAAGAGGATTGGGCGGTCCGGTCAAGAGGACAAACATCTGCGAAATCGGCTTTCATGTGCAGGATGTTTTTTTCCTGCTGCTATGTGTGGTGGCTTTTGCAATTCCTATTGTCACGATGATTACAGGGAGGTAGGCCTATGATCGAATGTAAAAAAGTTTCTTTTTCCTACCCTCCAAATGAAACTGACATTGGGGACAGGAAAGGACACGGAACATTAAGAAATATTGACCTGTCTATTAACGACGGGGATTTTGTACTGCTCTGCGGAACATCGGGCTGCGGTAAAACCACACTGACACGGCTGTTTAACGGACTGATTCCTCATTATTACGATGGAAAGCTGGAAGGCACTGTCATGCTTGATGGAGAAGATATGAGCGGGCTTTCCCTGTTTGATATATCAAAAAAAGTGGGTTCTGTTTTTCAGAATCCACGTTCTCAATTTTTTAATGTGGATACGACCAGCGAAATTGCCTTTGGATGTGAAAACCATGGATTGGAAGAAGCAGAAATCCGAAAGCGGGTAAAGCTGGTCTCAGAGCAGTTGAACCTTACAAATCTGCTGGACAGAAGTGTTTTCTCCCTTTCCGGTGGGGAAAAGCAAAAAATCGCCTGTGGATCTGCCGCCGCTGTGGAACCGGATGTATTTGTTTTGGACGAGCCATCTTCCAACCTTGACGCCTATTCCATCGCTGATTTTCGGAAACTGTTAAAAATATTGAAGTCACAGGGCAAAACAATTATTATTGCGGAGCACCGGCTCTACTATCTTTATGATCTGGCAGACAGGATCATATATTTAAGCGACGGGGAAATACAAGGGGATTATACTTTGCCGGAATTTCAGTTGATTCCGGCGGCGGAAAAAGCTAAAATGGGATTACGGCCTCTTGGCCTGGGTGAGTTTGCAGACATTGAGCCTGCCAGTCTACATTCAGGGCAGGGGATATGGAAACTGAACCACTTCCATTTCGCATACAAGAAACAGCCGGAAACGCTTTCTCTGGAAAATATAGAGCTTCCTGCCGGAAATGTAACGGCGGTCATCGGGCACAATGGAGCCGGAAAAACGACACTATCTCGTTGCTTATGCGGATTGGAAAAAAGATGTAAAGGTATCCTCGAAAAAGATGGTACTTCCTATTCAAGCAAACAGCGGCTGAAGCTATGCTATATGGTCATGCAGGATGTAAATCATCAGCTTTTTACGGAGAGCGTTTTAGAGGAAGTCCTGTTAAGTATGCCGGGGAAAGATTCCGATGAATCGCCTGAAAATGTGGCAAAGGCAGAGGCTATCTTGACAGAAATGGATTTGCTCCCGTACAAAGCCTGCCATCCGATGGGGCTTTCGGGAGGGCAAAAACAACGTGTGGCGATTGCTTCTGCGATTGCCTCTGAACGTCCGGTTATACTATTTGACGAACCTACCAGCGGCCTTGATCTCTTTCATATGAGGCAGGTGGCCGATTCGGTCAAAGGACTTGCCAATTCAGGAAAAACCATTGTGATTGTGACCCATGATCCTGAATTTATACTCAGGTGCTGCAATTATGTGATCCATCTGGAAAACGGCAGATTGGAGGAAAGCTATTTCCTCCAGGATACGGAAGGACGGGAACGGTTATTTAATTTCTTTATGATGGAAGGAGGCGGCGGAAATCAAACTGTTTGATGGTAAAATAAACTGCGGCTCAAATGTTAAAAATGTCATTGAAACTGAGGATTGCGTTGTCCTGCAGCTTTTTGACGAGAGCGGCGAGGGAACCATGACAGCCCACAAAATTTTTGATGGCGCTTTTGTGATGTATAGCGATATGCACCTGAAAGAATGTACCTCCTACTTTCAGAGTAGTACGGACAGTTCGCTTCTCTATATAGACCATTGCAGGGAGGGACGGATCGAAAGCGAGATTGACAATCATGCGTATAGCTATTTGCAAGAGAATGAGATGCGTGTGGATGACCGGCGTTCCCATTCGGGACGGTTCTGCTTTCCACTCTGCCACTATCATGGGATGACCCTGGGATTTGATCTGGACATTGCTGTGCCGGCGCTGAAAGACTTTTTTGGCGGATTTTCTGTTGATTTGTACGAGCTTCAAAAAAAGTATTGCAATGACAAGAAACCGTTTGTGATTCATAATGAGCCAGGAATTGAACATATTTTTTCAGAGCTTTACTTTGTCCCGCAGCAGATCAAAAGTGACTACTATAAAGTAAAAGCCCTGGAGCTGCTTTTATATCTGGACGCTTTGCAGTTTTCTGATTCCAAAGAAGATCGCCCTTATTTCTATAAAGGTCAGGTAGAAAAAATCAAAGCGATCCATGATCTTATTACGGCAAATTTGCAGGAGCATTACACGATGGATGAATTAGCTGAACGATTCCAGATTTCGTTGACGGGGATGAAAACCTGCTTTAAGGAAATATACGGAGATTCCATGTATTCCTATCTTCGCCGTTATCGGATGAACGTTGCTGCCACAATGCTCCGGCAGGATTCCAAAAAAGGGATTGCGGAAATTGCCGGAGCTGTGGGATATGAAAGCCCCAGTAAATTTGCAACAGCTTTCCGGCAGGTGATAGGGCAGACGCCGATGGAATATCGAAAATCTTTTTTCTAAACGGTGCATAAATGCCGTTTTGGAGAGGAAAGAAGAATTGAATACTGCTACAATAAGGATGGTTAGCAAAGACTACCCATCCTTTTTTCTTTGCTGACTAAAAAGAAGGAAGGTGATTGTAATGAAGCAGCAAAAAGATAATTGGGTGAAAATTCTGTTTTCCTTCGCCGCACCATGCAAGGGGAAAATGGCTCTTTCGGTATTCTGCGCCATTCTGAGCGTTGCAGGAGGGTTTATTCCTTTTTGGGCTGTATATGAAATCCTGCTGGCATTTATCAATCAGAATGTGACCCTGAATGGCATTCTGATTTGGTGTCTGGTTGGAGCAGCGGGCTACCTGCTGCGGGTTGCCTGCCATGGAATCTCTACGATCCTGGCGCATATTTCAGCCTATACCATTTTGGAAGGAATCCGGCTTAAAATTGCGGACCGGCTGATGAAAGCGCCTCTCGGCGAAGTGATGGGGCGGCGAATCGGCTATCTGAAAAATATCATCATGGATAAGGTGGAGGATTTAGAGCCGCCTTTGGCACACATGATCCCGGAATTGACTTCTAACCTCCTACTCCCTGTTGCAATTTTTACCTGGATGATGGTCATTGACTGGCGCATGGGATTGGCGGTTCTGATTGCTCCGGTGCTGGCCATGATTCCTATGTTTTTCCTTATGAGGAACTATAACAGCCAGTACGCCGCTTATATGGAGGCAAATAACCACGTCAACAGTATTATTATCGAGTATGTGGAAGGTATCGAGGTTGTAAAGGCCTTTAACCAAAGCACAAGCTCCTATGAAAAATTTGTTAATGCTGTCCAGTCGTTCAAAGAGTTTACCTTGGCATGGTTTAAGAGTACATGGAAATCGATGAACCTTATGATGGCGATTATGCCCACAACGCTCCTGGGGGTTCTTCCTGTCGGCCTTTTTCTGGTGCAGAATGGAAGTATCTCCCCTGCGGAGCTTGCAATGGGGATTATCCTTTCCCTCAGCATTGTTGGACCGTTGATGAAAGCAACCACTTTCATTAACGAAGCAAAGTCTATGGAATATGCAGTAGAGGCGGCAAATGAACTTTTGAACCTGCCTGTACTGCCGGATTCAGGGAAAATCGTATCTATTCCTCACAATGATATTGCGTTGAAGCATGTAACCTTTTCCTATGACGGTTCCGAGCAAAATGAAGTGTTGCATGATGTGAACCTGGAATTGCCAGAGGGAAGTTTTACGGCACTTGTAGGACCGTCTGGCGGCGGTAAATCAACGATTGCCCGTCTGATTGCAAGGTTTTGGGACGTGACAGGCGGCAACATTACCATTGGGGGGAAGAATATCAAAGAGTTGTCTATACGCCAGCTTTCCGAACTGGTCAGTTTTGTGACGCAGGATAACTTCCTGTTTAATTGCTCCCTGAAAGAAAACATCCGTCTTGGAAATCCAAACGCCACAGATGAAGAAGTATATGCGGCGGCGAAAGCGGCCTGCTGTGATGAATTTATTGTGCGTTTGGACAAAGGATATGATACCCCTGCCGGTGATGCCGGAAAGAGGCTGTCCGGCGGCGAAAAACAGCGAATTGCGATTGCGAGGGCGATCCTAAAAAATGCCCCGATTGTTATTTTGGATGAAGCGACAGCATTTACTGACCCGCAGAACGAAGATAAAATTCAGAAATCTATCATGGCGTTATCAAAGGGTAAAACTCTTCTTGTGATCGCCCACCGCCTTTCCACCATTCAGAACGCAGATCAGATTGTCGTGTTGAAAAAAGGCCGGATTGTGGATTGCGGAAAGCAGGAAGAATTGTTGAAGCGGTGTCCGCTTTATGCGGATATGTGGAAAGCCCACATCGGGGCGAAGAATTGGTCTGTGAGTGAAAAGAAGGAGGTGGCCGCTCATGTTTAAGTCTATGAAACGGATCATTAAATGGGCGGGGAAATATAAGGGACGCCTCTATCTTGGCTCTGTTTTTTCCTTTTTCAGCAGCCTGTCTACGGCGATCCCTACAATGGCTGCCGCTTATGCCCTTGATAAAGCAATCGCAGCTTATTGGGCAGGCAACACAATAGAATCCTCCCTGATCTGGCAGACGCTTTGGATTATTGTTGGCTCGATTGCGCTTAACTTTCTACTCTCTTATTTGCGGGCGGTGTTGCAGGAAAGCATTGGCTATGAAGTAGCCGCAGGGCAGCGAATCCATTTAGGCGATGTGCTGAAAAGGGTTCCTCTGGGATATTTTTCTAAAAACAGCGTGGGCGATATTCTGACAGGTGTTACCACGGAGCTATCCACACTTGAATTGCAGGGAATGAAGATGGTTGACATCATCATCAACGGATATGCAAAGTTTATTGCAATTCTTCTGTGTTTCCTTTTCCTGAGTCCAGCCGCAGCAGTGATTTCTGTTGTCGGCGTTGCCTTTTCCTCATTGGCCTTACATGGTATCAGCAGGCATAGTGAAAAGACCGCTGCTATCACGCACCAGGCCATGGAGGATATGTCTGGCTCTGCGATTGAATATATCCGCGGGCTGTCCATCGTTAAATCGTTCGGACAGGAAGGGGCTTCTATCGAAAGTTTCCGCAAGGCAAATACGGATTTGAAAAATATTCATATCAAAGTAGAAAAAGGCTATACGCCATTTAACTGCTTGCATCTGTTCTCCTTAAAACTGGCATCTATGGGGATTGTGTTTATCTGTGCATGGCAGACACTTAACGGGCAAATGAGTCTTGCTTATTTCCTGATGTTTGTTCTGTTTTCTTTCGTAATCTTTGGAAGTGTGGAAAACATTAACGACGCGGCTCACATGCTGGGTCTTATAGATTCCGCTATGAATAAGCTGGAAGCTCTGGAGAATGCAGAATATATCGACCAAGACGGAAAAGATATTACACCGACCTCGTATGACATTACTTTTCAGGATGTATCCTTTGGTTACGATAAACGGACTGTATTGCATGATGTGAATTTCACGATTCCGCAGAATACCACAACAGCGATTGTAGGTCCCTCCGGGAGCGGCAAGTCTACCCTGTGTAGCCTGATTGCACGCTTTTATGATGTTGACGCCGGAAAAATCACTTTAGGAGAAACAGATATTCGAGAATTTACCTGTGACAGCTTACTAAAAAATATCAGTATGGTGTTCCAGAATGTATATCTGTTCCGGGATACAATCCGTAACAATATCAAATTCGGCAGCCCGGACGCTTCGGAGGAACAGATGATTGCCGCTGCAAAAGAAGCGCGCTGCCATGACTTTATTATGGCCTTGCCAGATGGATATGATACCGTCATTGGGGAGGGCGGTTCTTCTCTTTCCGGCGGTGAAAAGCAGCGGATTTCGATTGCCAGAGCCATGCTGAAAGATGCGCCGATTGTCATTTTGGACGAGGCCACGGCCAGCATTGACCCAGAGAATGAGCATTTGATTCAAGAGGCTATTTCCGCACTGACACATGGTAAAACAATCATAACGATTGCCCATAGACTGGCGACGATTGAAAATGCGGATCAAATTCTTGTCATTGATGGTGGAACCGTCGTGCAGAAAGGAACCCATAAGGAATTGCTGGCTCAAAGGGGAACCTATCAGGAATTTATTAAGATTCGGGAACAGGCTGAGGGCTGGAGGATTCAACAATAAGCATAAAGGAGGAACTGATGAAGATTCATGCGTCTGGGGAGGATTATCTGGAGGCTATCCTTGTTCTACAAAAGAAAATGGGCATGGTCCGCTCCATTGACCTTGCCCGGCACATGGGCTTTAGCAAACCGAGTATCAGCCATGCGGTAGGCGTTTTGAAAAATGGAGGTTTTCTGACCGTGGATGATGATGGGTTCCTTCATCTGACCGTCATAGGTCGGGAGATTGCCGAGAAAATCTATGAACGCCATTTGTTTTTTATGGAGCAGTTTATCGCTGCTGGCGTCGATCAGGAAACAGCGGAACAAGACGCCTGCCGGATTGAACACGCCATCAGTGATACATCTTTCCGAAAGCTGAAGGAGAAAGTACAAGGAACCGATTAGCGCACATCGGCTCCGCTCTGCATAATAAGTTATCTGCCCCGTCCGGGGAAAGAAAAAAACCGTTGACTGGGGCAGATAATTTCGTGCGCTATTTTAAGGTTTGAACTCAATCGGCGGTTTTGAAGGACAATTTCAGAGCCGCCGTTTCTTTGCGTTTACACAAACTAATGACGACTTGCAGGGACACGGTAGCCGCTTGGAGGTTAATTTGCCGTGTCTCTTTTGCTTTTTCAAAGCTCCCATGATCTACATCAATTAAAAAAAGCATTGCCCCTCCTCCGGGCAAGTATAGCATTGCATCGGCATTATCGTTCCATGTGATTCAGCATAATAATGACTGTTCTTGGTGCGCCAGTTTCCCATTGCGGGAATCTGGCGTTTTTTGTTGCCTTTTTTTCGGAGATAATCCGGCTGTATACCGGTGTCGTTCCCCACCTCCATTCGATTCACTCGTCAATCACCCGTGAATCGAAATGGAGGTACATAATGAAGAAAATTAACCTTCGGGAACTTTATCCTGATGTTTATACAACAGACTTTTTTGTAGATGTGACAGAGGAAGTAATGGAGACTATTCGAGCAGCTGAACGTGCGGAGGCTGCGTATGAGCGAAAGATGTATCGTTATAAAGCACAGTATTCTCTGGATTGCGAGAATGGCATTGAAAATGCGGTGCTGTTGAAGCCGAAAACACCGGAGATGCTTCTGGAGGAAAAACAGCTTCAGGAGCAGGTCTATTCTGCTGTGATGAATTTACCGGAAAAACAGGCAAAGAGGATTTATGCCCGATATTACCTGGGAATGACGGTAAATGAAATTGCCGGGGTAGAAGGTGTAGACCCAAGCCGTGTCCGAGACAGTATCCGGCGCGGCTTAAAGCAGCTCGGAAAATATTTTTGATAAAGTTTCGTTTGATGCGCCTGTTTTTTGCCTTTTTTGTCAGTGTTAATAAGAAGGACAAATTTTCCTCCTTCATCTGCACATTGACAATCGAATAGACAGCACAACAGGTACATAACCCATGTACGAGCGAATATGAAACGCCGCGAGGATGGAGCAGTCAGGGAGGTGATGAAAGCACTGCTTCGGAGCGATCTACGATTTCATAAAAGAATGGTGGCAGATTTGGCGCGATGACTACATGGGGGCTTAAAGATACTTCCTCACGGCCCGCCAAAGACTTGGGGGGAACCCTGCGGCACACGATACGAACGATGCTG
>NZ_CAXTKW010000023.1:0-22188 GCF_964245105.1 Candidatus Dorea massiliensis AP6
TAATTTGTATTCAGGTGAATAGTGCATAAAATAACCCTCCTTACTGGATTTTGTCCAGTAAAGAGGGTACATATCAATCCTGCAGCAGATCCATTCAGCCGTTTTTATTATTTCACTTTCTATTTTCCAAAACAGTCCCCTGCCTTAGCCGCCATAATCACTGTTGACCTTATAACGGATCCTCAGGAACGCGCACATCTTGTCTCCGAAATCCATCTTTAATTCGCTTCCTTCTTCCTCCTTCACCTCAATGGTATACTCATCATAATGGAAGAATCCGCCAAAGGAAAAACTGCCCGTGGCAATCACATTTCCATCGTAATCAAAGATCCGCATGATATCGTCATCCGCCAGATAATCTTTTGGATTGCCGTCTGCGTCCATGAATACCGTATACCAGTCCCTTTCCAGGGTATCCGTTTCCAGAATCTGTTCCTGGGCGTAACCCAGACAGTTATCATTCATGTCATAGTAGCCGTAGGTGTTACCGCTGATGACCCCTTCCACATCGTTGATGGGCTCGTCGGTCACATAGCGCAGGTAAAACCAGGGTTCGTCACTGCCGGTGCTGATGGTGTATTTGGTGTTCCAGAAGCCCCGCTCCTGAATGTGTCCGGCTGCCTGTCCGTCCGCCCAGATGTCCGAATCCGCCACAATATCGTCCAGATCCCCTTTCATGGTAAGAACACTGGCATTTTGAAGAGCCTCCTGTCCTTCCTCCGTGGGCG
The DNA here is from genome assembly GCF_964245105.1 of Candidatus Dorea massiliensis AP6. Classification (NCBI taxonomy): domain Bacteria; kingdom Bacillati; phylum Bacillota; class Clostridia; order Lachnospirales; family Lachnospiraceae; genus Dorea; species Candidatus Dorea massiliensis. The sequence continues at coordinate 729 of NZ_CAXTKW010000023.1, forward strand.
GCAGCTCCTCCTTTGAACTTCCGCAGCCCGTCACGGCCAGAAGCAGCACCGCCGAAATGAAGGCTGCACCAAACTGTATCTTTCTTTTCATAGCATTCTCCTTTATCGGAAATGTTTCAGAACTATGCGTTCTCCTTCTCGTCGTCTCTCGCAATCTCCCGCGCTACCATAATGGCCATGACGGTCAGCAGAGGCAAATACTGCTCCTCATAGCAGATAACCACGGAATTGTCAAAGACTACATTTTCCAGGGTGAACTCCAGATTCTCCATGATACTGCCCAGCATCCGGTCATTCAGCAGAACGAAGAAATTATGCCCCAGGGAACCTGCGTACTCCCGCAGCACCAGCTTACCCTCTTTGACATTCATGGTAAAGGTATCCCTGATCAGCTGAAACTTCTTTTCCAGTCTGCCGTACTCCTCTCCCCGGTAATAGAAATCGTAGGTGGGAAGGGCGTGGAGAATTTGTTTTTCGATCCGGAAAATCTCGGTATCCTGGGCGTCATAGATGTAAAACTGCTTCAGGGGCATGGTTCCCTCGATATGGTAAATCAGTTCTCCATCTTCGTCCCGCAGATCAAAGCGCTGTCCCATGAGCTTGAAATCCTCAGTAAAGGTGTAAACTGTGGAAGGCCTAGACTCCAGCACCGGAAGTACCTCTCCCGTCTTTACGAAATGCTCCATGCTTTTCTTAAGTCCCTTCTGCATCAGCATAATATCCGAATGATAACAGATATAGGCCGCAGCATTGGTTCCGAAATCCTCATTTAACGGATGCAGGGGCTCCGTGATTCTCTCTTTTATCATACTTGTCAGAAACGAATAACCGATATAACCCAGATTGCCGTCGCCGGTCAGCCAGAAATACAGGTAATCTCCCTCGCTGCTGGGGCCAAAAGCCAATGCGGGCCGTCTCATGGTGAGGAACTTTGCCAGATAGCAGGATCCCAGAGGTGTGGGCACATCTTTATAGGCCTCGTAAAACTCTTCAATTTTCCGGGGACGATCCATGGCAATCATCTGTACCATATCCGTGGACGAGTTATAGCTGTCCGGTGACGCCATCATCCACATGGCGACGCCGATAATCAGAATTACCGCACCTACACTGATGAAAAACCTGCTGTAATAGCCTTTCACAATAAACATGGCTCCGGCCACGATCACTGCCAGGCTCAGAAGCCGGTAAATCACGTAACGCAGCTTCAGGCTCGCCGACATATCACTGAATTTCATTCTTTCCTCTGACATGAGCTTCCCCTCCTTTGTCTATCCTGCCCAAATTATCTGGGACTGTATGTCTCAAAAGTAATGCTAAAAATAGTGCCAACTGCAACCATTCGGCACAGTTCGGCGCTATTATTTTACCAGTTTATGGATAATTTGTAAATTCTATTATTCCTTCCATATTTATTTTCCAAAGTATAATGTGTAACATGTAAAAGTAATTTGTCATAATTTTTTCTTGACATTTGAATCCCTTTTTCCGTATAATAAGCGGCGGACAATTTCACAGAACAAATCAGAACTGGTATAGAATTGGAAACGACACAAGCGCTTCGCTCTTGATAACGAACAACACATGTGTCTTTTTTGTACCCATTTTTCGAAAAGGAGAACAATTTTATGCCAAAAACAAAATTTCAAAATGTCATTTTCACTCTTATGATGGCTTTCCTCATGGTCTATGCCATGATCTGCTACAACATTTCCCTGAATATCGGAGAAATGAGCAATCAGGTCTTTCTGATGGCTTTTCATGAAATGGTCATCATGTGGCCGATAGCTTTTATCCTGGAGTTCTTTGTGGTTGATAACCTGGCTCACAAGCTCGCTTTCCGCATGGTAACGCCGCAGGATCGCCCGATCGTTATCACGCTGGCTATCTCTGTCATGATTATCTGCATCATGTGTCCGGTCATGAGTCTGATCGCAACCCTGCTGTTCAAAAACGCCGGATCTCAGTTTATCGCTGTCTGGCTGCAGACCACTTTCATGAATTTTCCGGTGGCTTTCTTCTGGCAGCTGATGTACTGCGGACCGTTTATCCGGCTGATTTTCCGGAAAGTGTTCCCGGAGAAATAAGTGATATTGAATGGGATTCCAAAGGATTTTCCCCTTGCATAAAATAGTCTGTATCTGCACCATTTCTGAGAAACAGTTGCAAATACAGACTATTTTTCACAAAAATTGAATTCTATTGCATTAAATCGCATCCAGCGCCTGGGCAATATCCGCAATCAGATCCTTCTTATCCTCCAGTCCGCAGGAAATCCGGATGAGTCCGGCCGGAACCCCGGCAGCGGCCAGCTGTTCATCGTTCATCTGTCTGTGGGTGGATGTGGCCGGATTCAGACAGCAGGTGCGGGCGTCCGCCACATGGGTCTCGATGGCCGCCAGCTTCAGGTTTTTCATAAATTTTTCCGCCGCTTCTCTTCCACCCTTTAGTTCGAAGGAAACCACGCCGCAGCCGCCGTTCGGCAGATATTTCTTCGCCAGCTCATAATACTTGTTGGTGGGCAAAGTCGGATAATTGACAAACTCTACCTTCTCATGCTGCTCCAGAAATTCCGCTACAGCCTGGCCGTTTTCCACATGGCGGGGCATCCGCACATGCAGGGACTCCAGACCCAGATTCAGGATAAAGGCGTTCTGGGGAGACTGGACACAGCCCAGATCCCGCATGAGCTGGGAGGTGCATTTCGTGATAAATGCGCCCTCTTTGCCGAATTTCTCTGCATAGGTGACGCCGTGATAAGACTCATCCGGAGTACATAAGCCCGGGAACTTTTCCGCGTGGGCCATCCAGTCAAACTTACCGCTGTCGATGATTGCGCCGCCCAGAGCCGCGCCGTGGCCGTCCATGTATTTTGTGGTAGAATGAGTTACGATATCCGCGCCCCACGCAAAAGGCCGCAGATTTACCGGCGTCGGGAAGGTATTGTCCACAATGAGCGGTACGCCGTGAGCGTGGGCCGCCTTTGCGAATTTTTCGATATCCAGTACTGTCAGGGCCGGATTGGCAATGGACTCTCCGAATACCGCCCGGGTATTATCCCGAAACGCCGCGTTCAGTTCTTCCTCTGTGCAGTCCGGGGCCACGAAGGTGGATTCCACGCCCATTTTCTTCAGGGTCACGTCAATCAGGTTATAGGTACCGCCGTAGATGGAGGAAGACGCCACGATATGGCTGCCTGCCTCGCAGATATTAAACAGGGCGAAGAAGTTCGCCGCCTGTCCGGATGAGGTCAGCATACCTGCCGTACCGCCCTCCAGGGCCGTGATCTTCGCTGCCACATAATCATTGGTAGGGTTCTGCAGTCTGGAATAGAAATAGCCTTCCGCTTCCAGATCAAAAAGCTTTCCCATATCCTCGCTGGTGTCATACTTATAAGTGGTAGACTGAATAATCGGAATCTGTCTCGGTTCTCCGTTTCCCGGTGTGTAACCGGCCTGTACGCATTTGGTGTTTAATGAATAATCCATGTGTATTCTCCGCCTTTACTTTCATTTTCATGGCTTCTATGTTACACCTATTTTGCATACCTGTAAAGATGGAGAACACATGTTTTGCTTATTTCTGTCGCTTTTTGATCTGCGGCGGGCGGTAATGATAGAGCTCGTTGTAGGCCTCCAACTCGTCCACATCCTTCACCCCGCTTGGAATCAGTCCCGTACAGTCCTGGGCTGATGCGGCATTGGACAGATAATCATAGGAATCAATGAGCTGCTCGTTCGGTTTTCGCATGGCAGAACCTCCTGTTATCTATAAGAAAAATCATGAAAAAGGGACAATCCGCTGTATTTTCTGTGACACAGCTATTGTCCCCTGCTTTTGTATTCTTATGTCTGCCGTTTTCTGGCTTTATTTTTCCTGCATATATTTTCCGGTCACACTTTCCGGATTGGCTGCCACCTGCGCGGGCGTACCGGCAGCTACAATGCATCCTCCGGCTTCACCGCCGCCCGGCCCCATATCAATGATATAATCGGCGTTCCGGATCACATCCAGATCGTGTTCGATAACCAGCACCGTAGCGCCATTGTCCACCAGGGTCTGGAAGACCTGCAACAGAATCCGGACGTCCAGCGGATGCAGGCCGATGGTGGGTTCATCGAAGACAAAGACCGAATCAGACTGTCCTTTCCCCATCTCACTGGCCAGCTTCAGACGCTGGGCTTCGCCGCCGGACAGGCTTGGCGTCTCCTCGCCCAGGGTCAGATAGCCCAGCCCCAGCTTTTCCAGAACCTCCAAGCGCTGATGAACAGTCTTCAGATCTTTCGTGGCCTCCAGCGCCGTATGCACATCCATTTCCATAAGCTCCGGCAAGGAATACTGCTTTCCTGATTTCGTTTCATACCGAATCTGCCAGGTCTCTTTCCTGTACCGGGATCCGCCGCACTCAGTACAAGGGATATCCACATCCGGAAGGAACTGCACATCCAGGCTGATTTCTCCGGTGCCATCGCAGATTGGGCAACGCAGCGCCCCTGTATTGTAGGAGAAATCGCCTGCTTTATAACCGTCTCTTTTTGCGTCTGCCGTCCTGGCAAATACCTTCCGTAGTTCATCATGGACGTTGGCATAGGTGGCCACGGTAGAGCGTACATTGATCCCGATGGGCGTGGCATCGATAAGCTTTACATGGGAGATGCCTTCGGCTGAAATCCCTTTCACATGCTCCGGCAGCTTGGTTCCGGCTGTCACAGCCTGCAGACCCGGTACCAGACTTTCCAGTACCATGGTAGTTTTTCCGGAACCGGATACGCCGGTTACGACTGTCAGCCTGCCTTTGGGAATGTCTGTTTCCAATGGTTTTACCGTATGAATCTGCGCCGTGGAAAGATGGATCTTTCCCAGAGAAAACAAGTCTGTTTCTGCCGCCTGGCAGCGTATCCGGCTGTCTGCCTTTCCTGACAAAAACGGACCAATCATGGAAGCCGGATTTGCCACAATCTCCGGGATACTGCCCTCGGCAATCACGTGTCCCCCACCTGCGCCTGCCTCCGGTCCCATCTCGATAATCCAGTCGGATTCTGCAAGGATCTGGATATCATGGTCCACCAGAATGACTGAATTACCATCGGCGATCAGATCCTGCATCACTGCATTCAGTCCGACGATATTGGAAGGATGCAGACCGATAGATGGCTCGTCCAGCACGTAGAGCACGCCGGTGGTTCGGTTCCGGACGGCTCTGGCCAGCTGCATCCGCTGACGCTCTCCGGTAGACAGCGTCGAAGCCGCCCGATCCAGTGACAGGTAAGAAAGTCCCAGATCCATCAGACGCCTTGCCGCGCTCCGGAAGGACTCGCAGATGCTTTCGGCCATGGAGCGCATCTCTTTTGGCAGAGATGCAGGCACACCGTCCACCCAGTCCGCCAGCTCCCCAAGGGTCATCCGACAGGCCGCCTCTAACCCGATGCCGCGAAGCTTCGGTGCTCTGGCCCGTCCGGAAAGTCTGCTTCCACCGCATTCCGGACAGATTTCTTCTTTTAGAAAACGCTCTACCCGCTTCATGCCCTTATCATCCTTTACCTTCGCAAGAGCATTTTCTACGGTATAGACTGCGTTAAAATAAGTAAAATCCAGTTCTCCCGCCTGATTGGTCTTCTTTGCTTTATAAAAAATGTGTTTTTTCTCCGCCGGACCGTGGTAAACGATCTCTTTTTCCCTTTCCGTCAGATCCCGGAAAGGCACATCGGTACGCACGCCCATTTCCCGGCACACATCGGTCATCAGGGACCACATGAGGCTATTCCAGGGAGCCACCGCACCCTCGTCAATGGTCAGGGACTCATCGGGCACCAGCGTGTCCAGATTTACCGTACGAACACTTCCGGTACCGCCACATTTCGGGCATGCCCCCTGGGAATTGAAGGACAGCTCTTCCGCCGACGGCGCATAGAAATGCTCGCCGCATTCCGGACAAATCAGCTCAGAACCGGCCGCTACCGCAAGGCTTGGCGCCACATAATGGCCATTCGGACAGCGGTGGCTTGCAAGTCTCGAATACATCAGTCTTAAGGAATTCAGAAGTTCTGTTCCGGTACCGAAGGTACTTCGGATGCCCGGAACGCCGGGCCGCTGATGAAGAGCCAATGCCGCAGGGACATACAGAACCTCGTCCACCTGGGCCTTGGCTGCGCCTGTCATACGCCGCCTTGTGTAGGTAGACAGGGATTCCAGGTAACGCCTGGAGCCTTCCGCGTACAGAACGCCCAGAGCCAGAGAAGATTTCCCTGAACCGGAGACACCTGCGATTCCCACGATTTTATTCAGAGGCACGTCCACGTCGATATTTTTCAAATTGTGTACTCTTGCGCCACGCACCCGGATGCACGCAGGCGCTGTATGCAATTCTTTCATTTATTTCCCCTTTTATCCGATAATGGTGGAACCGTTTCCATAGAGATAAACGCGAAGCAGACCCGTCAATACCAGATGCCCCACATAAAACCAGTAGAAAAACCACTTCATGCCTTTCCAGTTTCCCCTGGTTCCATTATAGTAATACATAAACGGCCACACAAGGATGATACCATATTGCAGCAGACCATATACCACGTCGATGCAGAGACACCATACCAGCACATACATGAAAATGTAAGCCAGCATCCCAAGCACCTGTTTTCTCAGATTTCCACGGTTGTTGTAGATATGCATGGAACATAAGACCGGAAAACAGGACCAGTCAGACGGAAACGCCAACAGGCCTTGTTATCGTAGCCCGGCCAAAGGGTCCAGGCCAGATGGTCAAGAGCCATGGCCAGGATGGCAAATACTTTCAACTGGTTTCCGGAAAAACCGGTAAATTTATTTTCCTTCGTCTGCATTCTCCCCTCCCATTCCGAAGTAACGAGAATGTGGCGTGCAGTTATTCATCATGCCATCTCGTTTCTTCGCATTTTTGTCATTTCATGATTTTGCCGCAATTATTTTTAACCGTTCCAGCAGATCGCCCTGTAAATAGTATGTCGTCTCAAAATTCAGATACCGCATGGTCTGATCGTCCCACATGATTTTGATCTGTGCCGGGAATTCATCATCGGCGTCCCAGAATTGAATCAAAACCGGGAAAAATGAAAATGCGGGGATCTCTGCCGTCACGTCCGCGCCTGCCAGCCTGGGCTTTATCTGACCGCCCAGGCGGATGCAGGATTGTTTTAATTCTTCCACTTTTCCGGAAAAATAATCGGCGTATTTCTGTGAGAAAATATCCGCGCTGGGGCTTGCTCCTGCTGCTGCAAAATTCGCCACCAGCGTCCATTTTCCACCGAGGGGCGGAAGCTCCGGCTCTGAACTGTGGCAGAGCATGTCGTAGATGGTCATGACGGTCTCGTAGGAACGGCACTCTGTATATGCCTCCCCATTCTTCTCATAGACCGTACCGGTGGCCCGCTCGATGCGGCAGGGTGTCCCGATATAGGTCAGGTACAGATACCGCTCATCCATTTCCAGATGGAATTTCACTGCTAACTTTTCCTGATCATATTTCAAAAAATAACTCTTTCCGATATCAACCTGTTTGTCATAGTTTGATGCCATTTGTTTCATCCTTTCCTACATTAAGCCCTTCCCGTTTCTGCACCTTTCCTGGAAAAAGCTTGCCAAAGCTATGCTCTCTTTTATAACTTTATTTTCAGAGTACTGAGCGCCACAATCAAAATTCCCACACAGGCAATCACTATATCAAATCCATAGGGAATTCCAAGCATAAGCGACACTACCGTATACACCAGAAACGCCAACGCAAAATACGCGAACCGCTTCATATGCGCCAGGGCAAATGCCTTTCTCCGCTCACTGCCTGCGGCTTTGGCTTCCTCGTAGCTGGTACCGTTGTACCAGTAGACATACTCTGTCTGATAAATCAGAAAGGTCAAGATAAAGATACCGATGGTGCACGCATTATCTACGACAGCCAGCGTGAGCTGTGTGCTAAGATTTGGCAGAAAACACGCGCCTACTGTGAACACACAGAATCCGATGAGCCAGATCACAAACCCGGTGTAGCTTTTCTTATATACCTCCATGAATAACTCCTCCTTAGTTGACTGATACACGTTTTCACGCCCTGTTTTTCTCCATCCATTTCACCGCAAAATCCACAAGCTCTCTCTGATACATCAGCCTGACAAGTGCATTTCCAATCTGAACCCCAGGAACCGCATACGCTTTCTCATAATCCTCTCCGATTTTTTCAAAATCATTGCCATCCACAAACAGGGTTTCGTAGGCTTTCCAGACTCTTTTCCCCGCTTCTGACACTGCGCTGTGTTCCACATAGGTATGCTTGCCCGGATATTCCGCGCGCGCATCTGCCAGGTGAAGAGACGTATTCTTATCATACCCCGTACCAATCAGCAGAACCTTCTCGTCCAGCTCATAAAGCCTTCCAATCGGAGATCCATCTCCAAAGATGTTGGACAGATCGTGATCCTTCGTCAGATATTCCGCATATCTGCCCCACGCGCACACAGACCGAGCCGGGTGGTCGCTCCGGACACTGCCGGACACCTGCCGGAACATTTCCGCAACAGCACCCATCGTATTGGTCGGGGTCAGATTTTTGTCATAAGCCGGCCAGTTGTCCCGAATGAGCTGCCAGTCCTTTTGATCTGCCTCCCAATGAACGCCAGTTTCCGGATCCAGATTTTTCCATGACTGTGTGGGCATCATGATTGTTCCGGAATCTCCAACCACTTCCATTAGCGCCTCAATCACAGCCTGTGCGCCGCCGCAGACATACCCCATCTTTCCCAGGGAAGTATGAACCATTACGGTATCTCCGTTTTTCAAACCAACTTCCTTTAATTTTTGGATTATTTCATCTTTCAGGATAACCTGCATTCCAATCCCCCTTCATGTCTTGAAATCAACGCTATCCCCTACAAAACCTTCCGCCCGTTCACCGTCAGCTTAAACGTGGTTCCCAGAATCTCTTGAATTTCTGACAGATTCCCCGCAAAATAAATGCCCTGCTGCCGTTCTCCGGAAGAAAGCCCCTTTGCAATCATATGTTCAAGCAATGCCTTCAGGCTGTCATAGTACCCGTTCAGGTTGTAGAGAATACAGGGCGCGTCAAGCTGCTTTAAGGATACCTTTGACATGACCTCCGCAATCTCCTCCAGGGTTCCGGTGCCGCCCGGAAAGGCGAGAAAGGCATCTCCAAGCTCTATCATTTTCGCCTTCCGCTCCGCCATGGTGGACGTCACATGAAGCTCCGTCAGGCCTTCATGCTGCACGTCCTCGTCCACAAAGCACTGGGCTTCAATTCCGATTACCCTTCCGTCTGCTGCAAGCGTACTGTCTGCCAGTTCGCCCATCAGGCCGGTTCTGGAACCGCCATATACCAGCGTATTGCCGCTTTCCCCAATCCAGCTTCCCAGCTCCTGTACAGCCGTTTTTAAAGCCGGATCATTTCCTTCATTTGCCCCCAGATAAACGGTTATCTTCATATTCTATCCTCTCTATTCCTGTTCTTCCGCAACCTTTTCAAAAAATGCGTGAAAAAACCGCTTGACTGCTATTGCATCTTTGTAAGAATTCCATCTTCCGTTAAAATCTGAAGGCATTCCATGGCATGATCGGCGTGCATCATCTGCCACACCTGTTCCATCCCGGCTGCCAGCGGCTTCTTCAGAAATTCCTCTCCGGAGATCCAGTACACATGCCCTTCCTCCGAGGAAATCAGTTCGCCCTCAAATTCATTGGTCTTATAAAGGAGCCCAACATTCCGCACATCGCCTTCCATCCAGTGATAGATACCCGTCAGCCTCGGATTTTGAATGGTCAGCCCGGTCTCTTCCCGGATTTCCCGGATCACCGATTCCCGAAAGGTCTCGCCCGGCTCCACATGCCCGCCCGGAAATGTAGTTCCCCCATAGCTTTTGCTTACTTTATCCAGAGCCAGAACCCGTCCATGTTCGTCATAGATCATGCACATATTCATAAAGACTGCTTTTTCGATTCCTGCCATAATCTCTCCTCTTTTGCATTTTCTTACATTATAGCCCTTACTTTCACGTATCGCAATGAAATTCAGGCTGATTAGCCTTGCCGTAACCGATACTGCTTCGGCGTCATTCCTGTCAGCTCACGGAATCTTTTCGTATAGTAGCTCTGGCTGGAAAAGCCACAGGCCTGCGCCACCTCTGCAATCCCCGTGTCTGTCCCGGTCAGCAGATTCATACTTTTGTGAATCCGGTACTGAAGCAGATAATCGGAAATGGTCTGTCCCGACTGCTTTTTGAAATAGCGGCAGCACTCGCTCCGGCTGAGACCAATATAATCTGCTACCGCATCCAGGCTGAATTCCACAGCGTAATGCTTCTGCAAATACGTCAACATGTTCTGAAATCGAATATCCACTGTGTCCATCTGCTGCGTCAGTTCCCCATCCAGAAGCGTCCGCATCCGCTTCCAGATTTTGAACACATTTCCCATAAGATCGAACTGATAACCATCCTCTTTCGCATCAAAGGTTCTCGCCATTTCCGTCAGAATATCCAGAATTTCCGCGCCACGTACCGTATGACAATCTATCACCTTCCGGTTCAATGCCGGACCCTGCAGCACCGGAAGCACACTGTTTTCATACAGGCTTTCCTCCCGGACCGGGCAGATAAAATCCGGTGAAAAGTTTACACAAAAGAAAGCTGCTTCTTTTCCGAGTGGCTTCGCCATATGGGTTCGTTGGGAATTGATAAATATCGCTTTTCCCTCCGAAACCGCATCTCGGCATGACTCGGTACTCCAAAGAACCGTTCCACGCACCGTCAGACAGAACTGAAAATCCACATGCCAGTGCCAGTCAATATAATCGTAGGTGTCCTGGCTAAAACGGCTGTAATAACAGGATATGGGAAAGCCAGGAATATTCTTCATGATTTCCTGCTTCCGGGAATCCAGATTGATCACTTTTTCTCTCATGGTACGCCTCCTGTCCCAAGCATAACATGCATTTTTCCCAAGCGCAATATTTTTATAAATTTATGCAAACACAAGTCTATAAGTGAAATATTAATCGCAATATAATAACACTATAAATCAATGGAGGATATGACAAATGAATCGTTTTAATACAACCAAAGACTTTCTGTACGCTTCTCTTGGCAGCATCGGCTGGGGTATCTCCGGTGTGTGCAGCCAGTCTCTTTTCATGAACTATGATCTGAGTTCGGAATGGCTGACCGCTATCCGCATGGTCTGCTCCGGCGTCGTCCTGCTTCTGCTTACCCTTCCCAAGGCCAAATCAGACACCTTCCGGATCTGGGCAAAAGCCAGGGACGTCCTGCAGCTCCTGGCTTTTGCGTTAATCGGTCTTCTGTTGTGTCAGTATACGTTTCTCGGAGCAATCAAGTATTCCAATTCTGCCACTGCCACGGTGCTCCAAAGTCTCAACGTGATCCTGATGGCTGTTTTAATGGCTGTGTGGAGCCGGACACATATGAGCGGGCGGCAGCTTCTCGCAATTCTTCTGGCTATGGCCGGTACTTTTCTCATCGCCACCAATGGCGATCCAGCCCGCATGAGTCTCTCAACTGCAGGTCTGATACTCGGTCTACTGGCCGCCTTAGGCGTAGTTACATATACTCTTCTGTCCCGGCCCATCATTGCCTCCTGGGGCAACCTGACTGTCACCGGCTGGGGTATGCTCATCGGCGGTCTGGTGCTGGCTGTGGTCACAAAAGCCTGGATATTCCCGGAAAATCTCGATGGAACAGCCTGGCTTTTGATTGCCGCTATCGTCTTGATTGGCACAGCTCTCGGTTTCTCTGCCTTTCTGGAGGGGGTCAAGCTCATCGGTCCCGTAAAGGCAACCCTCATCGGCTGTCTGGAACCTGCCTCCGCCACGGCGCTTTCCGCCCTGTTTCTGGGAACCCGCTTTTCCCTGCCGGAACTTAGCGGATTCTGTTTTATTATTCTGACGGTATTTTTATCTGTGACAGGAGCCGAAAAGCAGTTATGATTTACCGTTCTCTTCTGTTTTCTTTCCGATAAGCCCCAGGCGTCATTCCGCAGGCTTCCCGAAAAACCTTTCCGTAATAAGCTGCGCTGGAGAATCCGGTCGCCATGGCAATCTCCATTACCGTCTCCTCTGAATCCTTCAGAAGCTTTTTGCTCATCTCAATCCGGTATTCCATCAAATACTCGAAGGGCGTCTTCTGCATACAGGCTTGAAATGGGAATCGATCTGACAATGATCCTGATTTTCCATACTGCAAAGAACATTGGTATTGATGAAAAATCCCTCTCCCTTTTCAAAGCTCCGCTCCTGACCTGCTGTCAGCAGACGCATACTGCCCTCCCGGACATAGACAAATTCTACCTCCTCGTGCCAGTGCCAGGGAAATTACCGCCATCTTCGTCGCTGTTATTCTGCTCTGTGTTCTTGAGGAAGGCATGAAAAACGGAAACATCTAAACCCCAAAATAAGGGCTCCCGGAAACAAAGCTCCGGAAGCCCTTATTCCATACACGTTTTATTTCCAATGAATGACCGCTTCCACCGAATCCGTATACTGGTCGTCGCCGATAGCTTTATAGCGGGAACCGTCGTACCAGTCGGTAAAGCCGTTGTCAATTTTGTAGATCTCCCCGGTTTCCGTATCCACAATACGCTCATAACCCAGGGTAGCGTCGCTTTGCTTCTGACTCATAATATCCTGGCTCTTATTGCGGTTTTCCCAGGAGGACATGATGCTGTCGGACATTTCGCAGGCTGCCTGGCTGAGAGACTGGGAGGTAGCCGCCGCCTGACTACTCTGGGACATGGCAAAGCTCTGGAATTCCGGCGTATATGCAAGACTGCTCAGGCTCTTACTTAAGGTGGGCTGCCAGTCCTGGAACGTATCCTTTTCCGCACTGAGTAACGTCAGATTATAGACGGAATAATACCCCATTCCTGTGCCCATGGCAAAGGGTACTACGTCCGCTGTGAACATCCCCTCTCCCGCCGTTCCGTCCTGGGTGAAATCCGCCCGGAGAATGGCCGGAGAAATGGCGACACTGCTCATTCCCTGGGTGCTTTCAAAACTCTCTGTTACAGAAAAATCTGCAATGTACGGCGTCTGAATATCCGTATAATCAGCAGTTGCATTCATTGCGTCTGCAAACTGTGGGAATATTTCGAAAACTCCCTGTGTCGATACATTCGTAAGAATGGGATATTTTCCAAACAAATCACTGTAAAGTGCCATCATAGCCCGGGAATTTTCATCCGGGAATAACGGCTCCATTTTCAGCATAAAGAAAATCTGATTCACCGGATTCTCCGGATCAAAAACATGAATCGCGTGAAACATACCGGTATACATGGCGGAAGATCGCACGGTCCAGCCTTCCGGAATATTCATACTGAATTCCGTACAGCTATAAGGCACCAGAGCCTGTGCAGACGCCAGCGGCTCTACCGTCCAGCTTTCCTCGACAGATTGTTCTGACACCGCTCCTGCTGCCAGAGTCTCCTGCCCCGCCTTTGGAGCGTCCGGGGACACCAGAGCCTGTTCCTCCTTCGTCTTTCCGCCGCAGCCGCTCAGCAAAAGTCCTGCCAAAAGCACTGCTAAAAGTCTCTTCACATATCTCATAGCATTCCCTCCCCTTCCAGTTCGTCCTTCAAAAGCAGCCTTATCCTGTTCCAGCCTTCTGTCTTATAATACCTTTCATTTCGACGTAGATTCCCCGCTTCGAATTCCAGTCTCCAGACGCTTCCGTCCGCAAAGGTAAAGATCAGCGTATCCCCTGTGTCTGAGGCTCTCTCGTCAGTTTCTTCTCCGATCTCCAGCTTCTTCACTGCCTGCAGACACTCCGCAATTACAGCCCCATCCGTAAGCTCCCATTCCCGATGGGCTTCCGCATCCTGTATGTAGGTCAGCTTCGACGGAGTTCCCATATATTCCGCCAGCTCTGCCAGGGAAAGTTCCGGCAGCTTTACTTCATTTCCGAACACATCGTCCTTTCCTTTTCCATAAGCGTCCACCGTATACCAGGCGGAAGTACCCGTGTGGCTGGTTTCTTCATCGTCCTGTACCATCTCGTAAAGATGAATCGTAAGGGTGCCGTCCCCGTTATCGACGCATTCTGTCTCTGGCACAAGGAAATTTGCCTCCTTCTGATAATACGCCCGGGCCATAGCCGCAAGCTCCCTGTCCTGCCAGGGCGCCAGGCTGTCTGTCTCCGCCTGTTTTTCTCCTGCCGGAGCGCTCCCCGGCTTCCAGTCTGAAGCCGTCAGCGTGTATTCCCCGGTTTCCAGATTATCGGAAGTCCCTCCGGCCAGAAGATCCGTATTTCTCTCCACCTCCATGACAACCCGATCCGGATAGAATGAAAAATCAAATTTCCGGAAAGAAGCGGTCAAATCCACGCCCTGTCCGTCGATCACCTGCTCCACAGAAGCCTTTTCCCCTTCTCCCGGTGAAAGCTTCAGCTCGTAGATATCCTCGGTATACTCCGGTGAGCCGGACTGGAAAAAGCAGTGCAGCCGGATCCCGTTTTCTGTCTCCAGGCCATACTTTATATGACTGCTTCCGTCCTGACAGGTGTAGCCCTGATAGGCCGCATAGGTATCCGCAGCCTCTTTTTGTGCGCTACAACCCCACAGCATGACTGCGGCCACCAGAAGTGACATTCCTCTAATCCTCTCTCTCCTTTTCATTCCTTATCCCCTTGTCGTATCGATAATAAAATTGAACCAATCCGATTCTGGATTTTGTCCCCGTCTTTTCATTGAGACTGGTAAGGTGCCGGTACAGCGCCGCCCGGGATATCATCAGCTCCTCTGCTATGTCCTGGACATTTTTATCTGATACCAGCAAAACCTTCAACACCTCTCTTTCCCGTTCCGTCAGTGAAAAACTGTCGGCAAAGATCCGCAGCCGTTCCTCCTCGCTTCTCTGAGCGGATTTCTTCTCACCGGCTTCCTTTTTCCTTTCCCCCGGACGGATCGCGCCGGAATAAAGAAAAAACAAGATAGAAATCAATACAAGCAATACAAGCAGAGTACTGTCTTTTACAACCGGACTTCCCGATTTCAGAAGAAGCAGGGACAGGGATCCGGTACCAAAGGCGCAGATGTTATTGACGGCCCTGCCAAGTCCCGCCCAGAGCCTCGGACATTTCATCCGGACAGAAAGCCGCATGAAGCTACTTGTAAAGAATATCACAAAGAACCCGGCGGACAGATAAAACACAGCCAGTCCGGCCCGGAAGGAGCCTCCGTTTTCCAGCACCACGATACAGAGAACCGACAGCACCGTCACACAGTACATGAAAAGATTCACATACCGGTGTTCCCGGCTGTCAAACAGGATACCCGCCAGAAGTCCGCTTCCTGCCAGAAGAAGCCGGGGCCACTGTCCCACGTCCCCTCTGCCTGCCACGTGTACCAGCGTCACTGCTGCATCCAGTGTAGAAAAAATGCAGGTAATCAGCGCCACGGCCAGAATCAGCCAGATCCCCGCCCTTCCGGCGTTCTCCGGCGCAGCTTCTCCGGGAATTTCTTCCATTTCCGGTTCCCCGGCCTCCACATTCAGAAGCAGTACCGAAAAGATGGCTGCGGAGACAGCCAGAACCACCGATTCGACCATATCGTTTTTCACCAGGTTGTTATTCAAAAACTGAAGAAAAATTCCGGCTGCATAGGAGATACCGACTGTCCTGGCCAGCCGCTCCTGCTCCGCCCTCTGCGCCAGCCAATAGTGTACTGCACTCCCGGCCATTCCCATCAGAATGAAGCAAAGGCAGCCAGCCGTCACAATCGCCCTGTAAGAGGTATGCTGCCAGATCACGAAAATACAAATCACACCGGCCAGGGCTCCTGCAAATACCAGGATCTGCCGAAGCTTTTCCTTTATTTTTCTATAGGAAGCCATCGCAGGGTAAAGGAGAAATCCCAGAACGCTGGCTCCCAATACATAGCCCTGGGCCGTCACCACCTGCTCCGGTCCTGTGACCAGAGCCGCCATATTATCAAACTGATATTCGGTTCCCAGAAAAATAAAATTGAAAAATGCCAGCGCCAGCATAAGTGTGAGCACATTTCCATCTATCTTTTGTAGTTTCATCTACTTTCACTCCGTTTGTATCAGTCTTTGATAATTTTATTATAAACAAAAGTCTCACTTTCACAAGGTGACATTCGTCTCAAACTGTTCTTTTTCTTTCAAAAGACTCTTTTTTCTCTTCTGTCCTCTTTTCTGTGGATCCGTTGCAAATGATACATTTGTCAACTGCAAGACCTTTTCTGCCTGTGTTAGACTGAATACAACCATATCATGCCAAAGAATAAAACCACTGAAAGGAGAGTCCCTCTATGGGTATGCAAAGGGCTTCAGGTTTTTCCACAGGACATGTCCGCCCAGCTTCTGTTCTATCCCTTTGCCTTCTACAGGGATTCCTCGCCAGGGACTTCTATCTTTTCCTCCCTGAGGATTCCGAGACTGGCCTCCGGAGGCGAATATCAGTTAGATCCTATGTCCATGGCCTGCAACTGCCAATGGCTTGATCTTCCCCAGTATGCCCGGCGAAGAATTATCGGTATCGTCTCACGCCTTCTTCCGGGTTCCCTTTCTGAACCAGAGATCTATCTGGTCTCCGGGGAAGCCCTGCAGCCAAAAGCTCTGCTTTTTCAGCAGACAGCCTCCCAAAAACTTCAGAAACAGACGAACGTATTTCCCGGCAAATTCGCCTTTCGGATCTCAGCAGGCGGTCAGCTTTATGAGGGCTTCTTTGCTACTATTCTCGCCCGGGTTCCGAAAAATCCAAATGCTTCCTCCGGGGATCGGATTACGGATTTTCTAAAAAAAGGAACCGCCTTTATGGGCGCCATGTACGGCATTGGCGGTCCGGATACCTCCAACTGGGGCCGGGCCTTTGACGCTCTGATTCTTTCTCATTCCTCCGGCTCTGCCGCTTCCTCCTGTGAGGCTGTCTTTGACCGTTTCCTGAAGGAGCTGAAATATGGCCCCCTCTATTTCGCGCTTCAAGAGGAGGAGCTCCAGCGCGTCCGGCAGGTACAGCTTCAGGGAGCTATGACCCGGCAGCAGAATGCCATACGTGCTTCCCAGAACCTTTCCCGCAACCTTTCTGAGACCTCGGACATCGTCAATCAGGCCTGCCAGGATCACAGCCGACAGATGGATCACATTTACGCCCATTCCACCGATGGTATCCGGGGTGTGGAAAATTATCGGGATTCCCACGGAAACACCTATCAGGCAGATGTGAGATACGATCACATCTATAAAAACGGAGACACCTTTTTGGGTAGTGCCGACGGAAGCCTGCAGCTGGGTCCCGACTGGGAAGAATTGAAGAAATAGCGGATATCCGTATGCTCCAACTCCAGCAACGCCACTTTTTTGTCCATTCCGCCCGCATATCCTGTCAGACTGCCATCCGTGCCTATCACGCGATGGCAGGGAATGATAATGGATACCCCGTTGTGCCCCACTGCTCCGCCGACTGCCTGAGCAGACATATGGGGAACCTTTTGTATGTCCGCCATCCTGCGGGCGATCTCACCATAGGTCATGGTCTGCCCATAAGGAATCTGTAATAATATCTGCCACACCGCCTGCCGGAATGCGGAACCGACGGGATGAAGCGGCGGTGTAAAGTCCGGTTCTTTCCCGGAAAAATAAATATCCAGCCATTGTTTCGCTTCTGCCAGGACAGGTGTTTCCCGGGAAATATGTTCTCCCGGAAGCGTATTGGCGAAATATTTCTGTCCTTCAAACCACAGACCGATCAGGCCGATTTCATCCGCGGCCAGTAATATATCACCCAGCGGTGATTTGTATGTATCTGTATATACCATAGCTATACCTCAAAAAATGTAGATGAAGCCTCTAAATCCGTCCAGCTTTCGTTGGTGCCACTTCAAACAATACTATAATATTTGCCCTTTTTCAAGCCTCCGCTTTGGGTTTTCTGTTGTCTCTTTCCGTTCGCTGTATTATGATTATATCGCAATTTACGATATTTGTTTCACAAATTAAATTCATGTACTATCACAAAATCGCCAAACCCAGGCGGAGATGCTTACGAAAACAAACCACTACCTCAGCCGTTCCACTTTTTTCTTCTGAATTTTCTTCAGGAATCCATATCCCACCAGGCACGCAAGTACCTCTGTGATGGGAAAAGCCCACCAGATCAGCGTCACCCGCGCCTGCCCGTTCCGGACAAAGGCAGAAAAGATTCCGGCCAGCGGCAAAATCAAAAGCAGCTGCCGAAGCAGAGAAATCACAAGGGACTCGATTCCGCTCTCCAGAGCCTGATAAATCCCCTGATAAGCCACATTGATACCTGCGAAAATAAAACTGACAGAAATCACTCGCATAGCACCAATAAAAGCTTCTCTTGACTGCCCTGCATTAAACAGGGTCGCAAAGGCTCCCGGGAAGCCTTCGGTAATCAGGGTTCCGAAGATCATCAATGCCGCTGTATAGATCAGACCATACCGGATTCCGTCCCGGATTCTCTTTTTCTCTCCCATACCATAGGCGAACGCCACGATCGGCGTAATCGCGTCTCTGAGTCCGAAGGCCAGGAACAGTACAAACTGCTGCACCTTATAGAACAGCCCGTACGCCGTCTGGGCCGACGGACTGAATTTCAGAATCAGGTTCATGACATAGACCATCAGGGACATGAGCGCCTGGGCAATGATGGCCGGAAGTCCGATGGCGTAGATTTCCTTTATGATTCTGCCCTCCGGCTTTAGATACTTCATTCCATGGGCAAATTCCCGATTTAACTTCAGATGAAATACCAATAACAGTACTGCCGATGCCATCTGCCCGATGACTGTGGCGTAAGCTGCTCCCCGCACGCCCATTTCCGGAACCGGGCCAAGTCCGTAAATCATGATCGGGTCCAGAATGATATTGATCACGGCTCCCGTGATCTGACCGATGGTCGAATACAGGGAGCGTCCCGTGGCCTGCAGCAGCTTTTCCAGTATGGAGAAGAAAATAATTCCCACGGAAAGAATACAGCAGATTCGCAGATAGCCAGTTCCCATGGCAATGACTTCCGGCTCGACAGTCTGCGAAGAAATATAGGTTTTTACACCACAGATTCCAAACAGCAGACATACCACGTAAATCACCACACCCAAAAACAGGCTGTTTCCGGCTATCTTCGCAGCCTTTTTCTGATTTCCCTGTCCCAGCGTCATGGCCAGAAGCGCATTGGTTCCCACACCTGTTCCGACGCCCACGGCCACCATCAACATCTGAACCGGGAATACCAGTGTCAGTGCATTTAACGCTGCTTCGCTTCCCACACTCATATTTCCCACAAAGGCACTGTCAACGATATTGTAGACGGCCTGCAATGCCATAGACAGGATCATAGGCACGCCCATCTGCAGCATCAGCTTCTTTACCGGCATTTCTTTCATTCTGTTACTTTCTGCCATTTAAATTAAATCCTCCTTTTTTGCATAAAAAAAGTGCGCGCCTATCTCATAAGCCGGACTTACGCTATTAAGCTACACACTTTTTTCATGACGTTATCTGATTTTAAAATACAAAAACGAGCAGCAGGAAACTGGATTTACGCAGGTCTGCTACTCGTTCGATTAATTATTATATTTGTTATTTTACCAAAAGTCAAACAAATAATCTTCTTTTTTCTTTTACAGCTTATGCTACTGAGCTTTCAGACATTGCTTTTTACTCACTAAAAGTATAGCGAATGAGATATCCCTTGGAATCTCCGGTAATGATCGTCACATCTCCGTTCGGATTCTCGATGGTCTCCAGAATCGGGTATTTGCCATGCTCCCGCACATAGCTTTCCGGGCTCTCGGCCTCTGCCTCGATAAATTCTTTCTTGGCATGGGAAGCTCCGCCGCAGGGATTCATAGTTTCTACTAAAATTTCATACTCTTTCATGATGTCGGTCTCCTTTTCAAAGATTGATGTCTTTATTATAGCCAATCTTTCGCCGGGAATCAAAAGACATTTTCACTAAATTTTTTTATTTAATCACCTTCTGTCCAATCACATACAGCAGTGCTGCCACCGCCATACCATTGATGGACGCAATACCCCAGGACAGCACATTTGCCACAACGGCGCCTGCGATGACACCGATCACCGCAAACCAGTTCACAGCAGCCAGCGGCGCGTGTTCGTCCTCGTAGTCTTTCTTGTTCATAAAATAAGACAGCACCAGAATGATACCCACCGGCGGCAGAGTACAGTTCAGAATGTTCAGCCAGCCGCAGAAGTTGTAGTACAGCCATACGGAAAGCAGCGTTCCGATGATACCGGCCACCAGAACCATGGGCTTTTTCTTCTGATGGAAAATATTTGCCAGACCCAGTCCGGAGGTGTACAGAGCGTTATCGTTGGTGGTCCAGATGTTCAGGCCCAGCACCAGAATTGCCAGGTAAAACAGATTCAGACGCAGCATGACCTCGAAGATATCATTTCCGCCTACGAAAATATAGGCGATGGCGCCGAAGAAGAACATCAGGGAGTTACCGATAAAGAAAGCCACAACCGTCGCGATGGTTCCGGTCTTGGCATCCTTGGCGAACCGGGTAAAATTCGGCGTGGCCGTTCCGCCCGATACGAAGGAGCCGACTACCAGGCCTGCGCCGCCGACTACACTTAAGGTACCGCTGGATACTGCAAACTGATCCACGATAGTTCCCTCGCCCTGTGCCACCGCCATCACCATAGCGATGGTTCCGAGAACTGCTACCGCCGGAACGGCAATATAACTGATGATGGTCAGAGATTCGATTCCGAAATAAGCGGACGCGGTCATACAACCACCGGCCAGAATAATCAGCGCCCACATGGCTATCTTACTGTCACCTAAGAACTGATTGGCAACCGGGATGGCAAACATGGCCACACCTACGCCAAACCAGCCGATCTGGGTAAAACTGATCATAGCGGAGGACAGATAGGAGCCCTTCTCACCGAAGGCCTTTCTCGCCAGCAAATCCATGCTGAGACCGGTCTTGGCGCCCACATAGCCCAGAAGCCCTGTATACAATCCCAGAATGCAGCCTCCCAGAATCAAGGAGCCCAGGAACTCCCAGAAATTCTCGCCTGCTGCCAGCTGCTGACCTACCCACATGCTTGCGGAAAAGAAGGTAAAGCCCAACATAATCATGAACATGGTCACGAAGCCCTTGCGGCCCTCCTCGGGGACTGCCTGCTCCGCGTAGTCTACGTCTTTTTTCTCTTTCACTTTACTCATTTTTTCATCTCCTGTTTTTTATTGTTAGAAATTTCAAGGGCAGAAGCCTTATCCTGCAAGCAGAAACGGCTTCTGCCCTTGAAATTCTGCTACCTTAAAAAATCAGGGCGGAACCCCTTGTATCAGTCCGTCCTGATTTTAAAATTCTGATTAAAAATTCAATCTTCCGAAATTCCTTGATTTTTCAAGGCTTACCGCCTATCAAATATCAAAACCTTATGTATTTT
>NZ_CAXTKW010000024.1:0-19178 GCF_964245105.1 Candidatus Dorea massiliensis AP6
AGAAAACTTTGATTCTGAAACATATCTCAAGGATGCTCTGTCTATTAATTTCCTACAGTAAATTTACCCGAACCTTACGCAATCCCTCATTGAAATAGGGTGGGAATGTGTGATATACTAAATCTAGTATTGAGCAGTGCGTGCGCTGCGGACTAAAAGGAGATCCGAACATGAAACGAGTATTACTGAAATTAAGCGGTGAGGCTCTCGCAGGTGAGAAGCACACGGGCTTTGATGAGGCTACGGTTCTGGGCGTGGCGAAGCAGGTCAAGACCCTGGTGGACGATGGCATTCAGGTGGGCATTGTCATTGGCGGCGGCAATTTCTGGAGAGGCCGTACCAGCGAGAATATGGAGCGTACCAAGGCGGACCAGATTGGCATGCTGGCTACGGTTATGAACTGTATCTATACCTCTGAGATTTTCCGTTCCGTGGGAATGAAGACGCAGG
Organism: Candidatus Dorea massiliensis AP6; assembly: GCF_964245105.1. Taxonomy (NCBI): domain Bacteria; kingdom Bacillati; phylum Bacillota; class Clostridia; order Lachnospirales; family Lachnospiraceae; genus Dorea; species Candidatus Dorea massiliensis. Next base: position 451 of record NZ_CAXTKW010000024.1, read on the forward strand.
TATATACCCCCTTTGTATGCGGCGGTTTTGCAAAACTGTTTACCAAGGATGATGCAGTAGCGTTCCTGGAGGAGGGCGGCGTAGCGTTCTTTGCGGGCGGCACCGGACACCCCTATTTCTCCACAGATACCGGCACGACCCTTCGTGCCATTGAGATCGAGGCCGACGTAATTCTGCTGGCAAAGGCCATCGACGGCGTATACGACAGCGACCCGAAGGTGAATCCGAATGCCAAAAAGTATGACGAGATTTCCATCGCTGAGGTGGTTGACAAGCGTCTGGCTGTGATGGATCTGACCGCTTCCATCATGTGTATGGAGAATAAGATGCCGATGCTGGTATTCGGTCTTGAGGGAGAGAACAGCATCGTAGACACTGTAAGAGGTAAATTCAACGGAACCAGGATTACCGTATAAAATAAATCGGAGGATTTCAACATGGATGAGAGATTAAAAGTATATGAAGAAAAAATGACAAAGTCTTACGACGCTATGATTCGTGAGTTCACAGCTATCCGCGCAGGCCGTGCCAATCCGCATGTACTGGACAAGCTGAAGGTAGATTACTACGGAACCCCGACCCCGATTCAGCAGGTTGGTAATATCTCCGTGCCGGAGCCCAGAATGCTGCAGATCCAGCCCTGGGAGAAGAGCCTGATTAAGGCCATCGAGAAGGCGATTATGACTTCTGATTTAGGTATCACGCCGTCCAACGACGGTACTGTGATCCGTCTGGTATTCCCGGAGCTTACCGAGGAGCGCAGAAAAGATCTGGTAAAGGATATCAAGAAGAAGGGAGAGGCTGCCAAGGTAGCTATCCGTAATATCCGCCGCGACGCCAACGAAGTATTCAAAAAGCAGAACAAGGCCAATGAGATTTCCGAGGATGATATGAAGGATCTGGAGACCAAGACCCAGAAGATGACGGACAAATACATTGCTGATATTGATAAGGCAGTGGATGAGAAGTCCAAGGAGATCATGACCGTATAAGGGTCTTTACGCCAAAAAATAAGAGGGGACGGGTGGTGTATTTGTGCTGCCCGTCCCATTGTGCGATTCAAGGACATTGTATACAATGCCGCAACAGACACACGGAGGAAGTAAAAATATGGAAAAAGATATCAAGATTCCGCAGCATGTGGCCATCATTCTGGACGGTAATGGCCGCTGGGCCAAATCCAAAGGCATGCCCCGCAATTACGGCCATGTCCAGGGAGCCAAAACGGTGGAAACCATCTGCCGGGAAGCCTGGAACATGGGCATCAAATACCTGACAGTTTACGCCTTTTCCACAGAGAACTGGAAGCGTCCCCAGGACGAGGTGGACGCGCTGATGAAGCTTCTGCGGAACTATATGAAGAACTGTCTGAAGACCGCGGAGAAGAATCACATGCGGGTTCGCGTGATCGGCGACAAGACCGGACTGGCGGAGGATATCCGGAAGAGTGTGGCGGAGCTGGAGGAGGCGTCGAAGGGTAACGACGGCCTGAATTTCCAGATTGCCATTAACTACGGCAGCCGGGACGAGATGGTACGAGCCATGAAGAAAATGGCGGCAGATCGGGATGCGGGAAAATTAAGCGCAGCGGATATCAGCGAGGAGACCTTTGCAGAGTACCTGGATACCGCAGGCATCCCGGATCCGGATCTGCTGATCCGCACCAGCGGTGAGCAGCGGCTGTCCAACTATCTCTTATGGCAGCTGGCTTATTCCGAGTTTTATTTTACCGATGTACACTGGCCGGATTTTTCCAAAGAGGAGCTGGAAAAGGCCGTTCTGGCATATAATAAGCGTGACCGGCGTTACGGCGGCGTAAGGGAGGAATAAGATGAAGTCGTTTTTTACAAGGCTGATAAGCGGTATTGTACTGCTGGCGATTATTATTTCCACCGGTATCGTGGGCGGCCCGGTGCTGTTCGGATTCACACTGCTGATTTCCCTGATTGGATACTGGGAGTTCCTGCAGGTATTTGGCCTGGAGAAAAAAGCGCCGGGTATCTGGGGCATGATTTTCGTGGTGCTTTATTACGGAACTGTATACATGGGCGAGGCTCTGAATCTGGCGGGTCCGCTGCTTCTGGTAGCTTTCCTGATGGTGCTGATGAGCGTCTATGTGGTGACCTTTCCGAAGTATAAGACCGATGAAATCACCGCGCCCTTTTTCGGACTGGTATATGTGGCGCTGATGCTTTCATTTCTGTACCAGACCCGTATGGTTCCCATTGAGGGAAAGAATACGCCTATCGTGTATTTCCTGATTTTTATCTGTTCCTGGGGCTGCGATACCTGTGCCTATGCGGTGGGTATGCTCATCGGGAAGCACAAAATGGCTCCGATTTTAAGTCCGAAGAAATCCATTGAGGGCGGCATCGGCGGTATCGTGGGCGCGGCGCTTTTAGGCGCCATCTACGGTATGATTTTTGACCTGGACATCCGGGGCTGCGTGATTCTGTGCGCGGCAGGCGGAGCAGTATCCCAGATTGGCGATCTGGCGGCTTCCGCAATCAAGCGAAATCATAACATTAAAGACTATGGACATCTGATTCCGGGTCATGGCGGTATTCTGGATCGGTTCGACAGCGTTATTTTTACCGCACCGATTATTTATGCGCTGACCCTGCTGGTGTTCAGTCGATAAGTTCCAAAAAACAATGAGGAGAATACGATGAAAAAAATAGCAATCTTGGGCTCTACAGGCTCCATCGGGACCCAGACCCTGGAAGTGGCGAGAAATAACGGTGATCTGGAGATTGTGTCTCTGGCAGCCGGAAGCAATATCAAGAAGCTGGAGGAGCAGATCCGGGAATTCCATCCCCGTCTGGTGGCAGTTTGGACCGAGGAAAAGGCGAAAGAGCTGCGCGACGCAGTGAAGGATCTGGATGTGAAGGTGGTATCCGGTATGGACGGTCTCATCCGGGTCTGCACTCTGCCGGAGGCGGAAATTGTCGTGACGGCCATCGTGGGAATGATAGGAATTGTTCCTACTATTGCGGCCATGAAAGCGGGAAAGGATATTGCACTGGCCAATAAGGAAACATTGGTAACCGCAGGGCATATCATTATACCACTGGCGAAAGAGACCGGCGTGAAGATTCTGCCGGTGGACAGCGAGCACAGCGCCATTTTCCAGTGCCTGAACGGTGAAAACCGCAGCCAGCTTAAGAAAATTCTGTTGACAGCCTCCGGCGGACCTTTCCGTGGAAAGAAGCTGGGGGATCTGAAGAATATCCAGGTGGAGGACGCCCTGAAGCATCCCAACTGGGCCATGGGCCGGAAGATTACCATCGATTCTTCTACTCTGGTGAATAAGGGTCTGGAAATGATGGAGGCCAAATGGCTTTTTGGCGTGGAACCAAAGGATATCCAGATCGTGGTACAGCCCAAAAGTATCATCCATTCCATGGTGGAATTTGTGGACGGCGCGGTGATTGCCCAGCTTGGCACACCGGATATGAAGCTGCCGATTCAGTATGCCCTGTATTACCCGGAGCGGCGCTTCCTGCCGGGCGATCGTCTGGATTTCTGGAAATTGCAGGAGATTACCTTTGAAAAGCCGGATATGGAAACGTTCCGGGGGCTGAAGCTTGCCTTTGACGCAGCGGCAGCGGGCGGTTCCATGCCCACGGTCTACAATGCGGCCAATGAGCGGGCGGTAGCCAAATTTCTGGATCGGAAGATTGCGTATCTGCAGATTCCGGAGATTATCGAGACCTGTATGGGACATCATACAGTAAAAGAGAATCCGTCTGTGGAAGAGATTCTGTATACAGAGCAGGCGGTATACGAATTTATCGAAAGCAGGTGGTAAGTTGAAGATTATACTTGCGCTTCTGATATTCAGTCTGATCGTGCTGTTTCATGAGTTTGGTCATTTTCTGCTGGCGAAGCGGGGCGGTATCGGCGTGACAGAATTTTCATTAGGCATGGGTCCCAGGCTTTTCAGCAAACAGATCGGCGAAACTCGGTATTCGGTGAAGCTTCTGCCTTTCGGCGGTTCCTGCATGATGGTGGGAGAGGACGGTGAGAGCAACGAGGAGAATTCCTTCGGCAGCAAATCTGTCTGGACCCGGATTTCCGTGGTGGCGGCAGGTCCCATTTTCAATTTTATACTGGCCTTTTTCCTGTCGCTTTTTATCGTCGGCAGCATCGGCTATGACGCGCCGGACATCGTGGCGGTCATGGACGGCTATCCGGCAGCGGAGGCGGGCATGCAGCCGGGAGACCGGATTGTGCAGATGAATAAGACACATATCCACGTGTACCGGGAGGTCAGTCTCTACGTGCAGATGCATCAGGGGGAGACTGTGACCGTGACCTATGAGCGGAATGGCCAGCGTCACGCGGTAACACTGGAGCCGAAAATGAGCGAGTATGGCACGTATCTGCTGGGCTTTCAGGGCTCCGGCATGCGGACAAAAGGAAATATTTTCCAGACGGTATATTACAGCGCTTATGAGGTGAAATACTGGATCAGCACCACGCTGAAGAGTCTGGCTATGATGTTCCACGGCCAGGTGAGCGCCGACGATATTTCCGGTCCGGTGGGAATTGTGAATACCATTGGAGAAACCTATGAGGCCAGCAAGTCGGACGGCGGTTTCTACGTATGGCTGAATATGCTGAATATTTCGATTCTCCTGTCAGCCAACCTGGGCGTGATGAATCTGCTGCCGATTCCGGCGCTGGACGGCGGACGGCTGGTGTTTCTCTTTCTGGAAGTCCTGCGACGCGGTAAACGAATCGACCCGGAGAAGGAAGGCATGGTGCATTTTGTGGGGCTGATGCTTCTGATGGCATTGATGCTGGTGGTAATGTTCAATGATTTCCGGAATATTTTGTAGAAGCATTGAAAAAGGATGCTTCAAAAAGGAAAAAATGCCGAGATGAACGGAAAACGGAAAATACGGACTGTGAGCAGATGTACCGAAGTATAAGAAAACGGGAAGGACTTTTGAGAGCCTTCCCGCTTTTGTTTGTCAATGCAATATTTTATAAAAGTACCATGGAAATGATCACGGTCAGGATTCCGCACACGCCGATGGCCAGGCCGCTCATGGCGCCCTCGGTCTCGCCAAACTCAATGGCTTTCGAGGTGCCCACTGCATGGCTGCAGGCTCCAATGGCCAGACCGGCGGTAATCGGGTTCTTTACCCGGAAAAGCTTGATCAGATACGGGGCCAGGATGCTGCCCAGGATGCCGGTGAAGATCACCGCGATGACGGTCACCGGCACGATGCCGCCGTGGGTCTGGCAGACCTCCACCGCGATGGGAGTGGTGATGGATTTCGGAAGCAGGGAGGCAGTCATGGCCTTGTCCAGGCCGAACAGCTTGCAGAGCACATAGACGCTGCCCATGGAGGACAGAGAGCCCGCGGTGCAGCCCACCAGAATCGGGATGGCATTTTCCTTCAGAAGCTGAAGCTTCGTGTAGATGGATACCGCCAGGCAGGCTGTGGCCGGAGCCAGGAACATATTGATGACGGCGCCGCCTTCGTTGTAGCTGTCATAAGGAATGTCGAACACCAGCAGAATAATCACGATTATGAGGATTGCAATCAGCAGCGGGTTGCAGAAAGGCGATTTCAGCTTCTTCTGAAGCTTTTCTCCGGCCCAAAAGGCCAGAATGCTGAGCGCAATTCCGAAATAGGGGGAAGCCCAAAGTTCACTCATGACGGCCTCCTTTCCTGCGGGAAAGCAGATACATGGTAAAGCGCACGCTGTAAGCTGTGGCCGCAAAGGTAATAATGGTAGTCAGTACACAAATCAGCAGCAGGGGCAGCCAGTTGGCCTTCAGAATATCCAGATAATTGATGACATTCACGCCTGCCGGGATAAAGAAGAAAGCCATGTTGGCCAGCAGAAAGTCCGATTTCTCCCGGATATGGTCAATCTTCAGAAGTCCGGTCAACAGAAAAAGAAAGAGCAGAATCATACCGATGACGCTGGCCGGAAAGGCAAAGGGCAGAAAATGCTCAATCAGCACGCTTAAAGCGCAGATGGAGAAAATAATCCCCACTTGTTTGATGATTTTCATAACATGTCTCCTCATATGTCAGTTTTGGTCAAAACCGTTTCCTATCATACACCAAACAGGCGAATTGCACAAGATGATTTTTCTGTGCATAAGATAGGAAAAAAGAGACAGTATACAGGAGAATTTATGGTGGAAAAGATTGTACTCGACGCAGGGCACGGCGGAAGGAACCCAGGCGCTACGTACCAGGGCCGCCGGGAGAGCGACGACGCCCTCCGCCTGGCCGTGGCAGTGGGAAATATTCTGGAAGAAAATGGATATGATGTGATCTATACGAGAACAACGGACGCCACTCAGTCGGTGGGGCAGAAGGCAGCCATTGCCAATGAGGAGGGGGCCGACCTGTTTATCTCCATTCACCGGAACGCTTCGGATTATCCGGGCCAGTACAACGGCGTGCAGACCCTGATTTATGATGATTCCGGATTTAAAAAGGAGATGGCCGAGAATATCAACGCCAACCTGGAGGCATTGGGCTTCCGGAACGCGGGCGTGGATATCCGTCCGAACCTGGTGGTCTTAAACAGCACCCGGATGCCGGCCCTTCTGGTGGAGGCGGGCTTCATCGACAGCGACAAGGATAATCAGCTCTTCGACAGCCGCTTCCAGGCCATGGCCCAGGCCATCGCCGACGGCATCATGGAGACCCTGGAGGAGCCGCCAGTGGCAGCAGTGCCTGATCCGCCGTCCGCCGACGATATGTCTATGACCGGCCAGCCGGAGGAGACATCCGTCCCGGCAGAAGAACTCTACCGGGTTCAGGCCGGAGCCTATCGGGAGCGAGAGAACGCCGAAAACCTCTTAAGCCTTCTGGAAAATGACGGCTTCCCGGCCTATATCATTTGCCATGACGGGCTTTATAAAGTGCAGATCGGCGCGTACGCGCGCTTAAGCAACGCCATCGCCATGGAGCGGGAGGTGCGGGAGAAGGGGTATAATACCTATATTACGACCTATTGATGTTCCAGAGGATAGCAGCCGGGGCGGTATGGAACGCTCCGGCTTATTTTGAGTTCCGGGAACACAGGAAAATCACACTTTCTACACCCATTCCTCACACCTTTTACAAAAAACAAACACATTCCCCCTTTACAATGAATATCAGTCAGCGCCGGGATTTAAGAGGCGCAGGAACTAGGCGTTTATGAAGGAGGATGAAGCGTGAAGCTGTGGAAGAAAAAGGTGAAGGAATTTGGTAAAGATTTTGAACAGTCAGAAGAGTTCGAAAAAAATGAAGAAATAGGGGACGCGGAAGAATTTGAGACAGAGGAGCCGGGAAAGGAACCTAAGGTTTTGGAAAAGCTGAAAGGCGCAGGCCGAAAAATCGGCGGCTTCGTAAAGAAGCATAAACTTTTGACCATACTTCTGGTACTGGTTCTGATTGCGGCTATTGTGGCAGGCGTCATCTGGCGGGGAAAAGGTAAGAAACCACAGATGCAGGCGATGACCATCGAAACAGCCCGGATAGAGAAAATGGATCTGACCAATTCGGTCAGCGTCACCGGAACCCTGGCTACGGCCAACGGCAAAACCGCCAGCACGACGTTGAAGGATATCAAAGTCACCAAGGTTTACGTGGAGGTTGGCGACGAGGTGCAGGAGGGCGACATTATCTGTACCTTTGATTCCTCGGATATCGAGGACGCCCTGGCGGACGCAAGGAACAACTATGCGGTGAACCGGCAGTTGGATGCTTTGGATAATTATGAGACCCAGTACCAGGATACCGTTTCGGATGCGGAGGATAGTCTGCAGGACGCCAAGGATACCCGGGATGCCTATAAAAATGCGTATGCCAATGCCCAAACAGCCGAGCAGGAGGCGCTGGATAAGCTGAACAGTGTCAAAGCCCAATATGATACCGACAGCTTGAAAAATGCGTACGATCAGGCCGCCAGCGCCTTGAAAAGCGCCATTGAGGCAGTGGACAGTACCGTGACGATTACCGACCTGGAAAGTTATTTAAGCAGTGTAAACGGTTCCCTGCCGGAAAGCTGCAGCAGCGCATACAGCGCCTATCAGAACGCAAAAGCTGCTTACGGGGAGGCGCAGAAGGCTGTCAGTGAAGCGCAGAGCGCTTACGAGCAGACCCAGGCGGCAGCCAGCCAGGCTTACAGTGCTTACAGCCAGGCGCAGTCCGCCAGGGAACAAGCTCAGGATCAGTACGACAGCACCGTGGAGCAGGCAGAAAAGACCTATGAGAAGGCAAAATTACAGGATCAGCTGGTGAGTGACGACGATGCTCTGAACAAGATTGAAGATTATGAGGAGCAGCTTAGCGACTGTACCGTCTATGCTTCCATGTCCGGCACCATTACAGCCCTGAATGTGGAGGAGGATAACGTATTCGCGGGCGGTACCATTTACGAGATTCAGGATGTGCATAACTTTGTCGTGGACGCCACTGTAGACGAGTACGATGTGGTCAATCTGGAAAAGGGACAGATTGCTTATGTGAAGACGGATTCTCTGGGGGATGAGGAGCTGGAGGGCGAGGTTACCTACGTGGCGCCCACCGGAACTACCGGTCAGACTATGGGTTCCGACAGCGGCACAGCTTCCTATGAGATTCAGATTACTCTGAACGAGCCTCAGGATAAGCTGCGAGCCGGTATGACGGCTTCGGTCAGCATTGCGCTGGAGGAGAGCAGGAACGCGCTGGCAGTGCCCTATGACTGCGTGCAGACCAATGCGGGCGGCGACAGTGTCATTTATGTAGATGACAATGGCGAGAAGAAAGAGGTCAAGGTAACGACCGGCATCGAGACTGATTATTATACGGAGGTTATCAGCGATGAACTAAGCGAGGGCATGACTGTATATTTGTCTACGCCCTTGCAGCAGAGCACAGGTCAGAGTGGTTCCGATGACGCTGGCAGTCAGGATGGCGTCACCTTCAACTTCGGAGGCGGCGGAGATATGGGCGGCGGTCCTTCCGGCGGATCCGGCGGACCGGGCGGCAGAGCATCCGGCGGCGGTGGCGCTCCGGGCGGATTCTAAGGAGGCGGCCATGACAGAAGAACAGAACATCATCGATTTAAGACAGATTGTGAAACGGTTTTATGTGGGCCAGCCCAATGAGCTGGAGATCCTGCACAGCATCGATTTACAGGTGAAAAAGGGCGAGTTTGTGTCCATCGTAGGCGCATCGGGTTCCGGCAAAACTACGCTGATGAATATCATCGGCGTGCTGGACCGCCCCACCAGCGGGGCCTACACCCTGGACGGTGTGGATGTTGCGGGCGCCAAAGACAAAGAACTGTCCGGTATCCGTAACCGGAAGATTGGTTTTGTATTCCAGACCTACAACCTGATCAGCCGTACCACGGCCCTCCGCAACGTGGAGCTGCCCATGATGTACGCAGGCGTGGGCAAAAAGGAACGTCAGGAGCGGGCAAAATACTATCTGGAAATGGTCGGCATGAGCGAGCGGATGACTCACAAGCCCGACGAGCTGTCCGGCGGTCAGAAGCAGCGCGTGTCCATCGCCCGGGCCATGACCAACGACCCGTCCATCATCCTGGCAGACGAGCCCACCGGCGCTCTCGATTCCGTTACCGGACGGAAAATCATGGATATTTTCCATAAGCTCCATGAGGAGCAGGGCAAGACTATCGTGCTGATTACCCATTCCAATGAGCTGGCCTCTGAGACGGAGCGCATCATCACCCTGAAGGATGGCTGCATCATCGGAGAGAGAAAGGGGAGTGGAGCGCCATGTTAATCGGAGAAAATATCATGCTGGCCCTGAACGGTCTCTTGGCAAATAAAATGCGCGCCCTTCTGACCATGCTTGGTATCATCATCGGCATTGGCTCAGTCATCGCTATCATGAGTGTGGGTAATTCCATCAGCAGTTCTGTGACCAGCTCCATGGAGGACATGGGCGTCAACAACATCACCCTGGGCGTGTCCCAGAAGAGTACCAGCGAGACCAGCACGGCGGATGGCCGGGTCTTCATGGGCTTTTCCCGGGGCAGCACCATGGATGACGAGGATTACATCACCGACGAGATGCTGGACGCCATGAAGGAGGAATTTGCCGATTCCATCCGTGAGATTCTCTTAAGCGAGTCCGCAGGAAGCGGCGCCGCCGAGGATGGGAACCTGACGGCAAATGTGACACTGACCGGCGTAAACACAGCATATCTGGAAAATGAGGATTTGACGCTGCTGGCAGGCCGTACCCTGACAGAGACCGACCAGACTAAAACTAAGAGGGTGGTGCTGGTATCCGACAAGCTGGCGGACAGTTTATTTGACGGCGATTACGACGCGGCAGTGGGCAGCGAAGTACAGGTCTATGTGAGCAACCGGTATTACAGCTACGCCATCGTGGGCGTCTACGAATACGAGGACAGTGGCTTCACCACAGAATCCGACGACGATATTTACACTTCCTTATATATGCCTCTGGAGGCAGCACGGAATCAGAATCATTCTACAGCCGGTTATTCACAGCTAACCATTGTGACGGCCTCCGGCGTGGATTCCACCAGCCTCTGCACGGAGCTGGAAAACTGGTTTAATAACAGCTATTACCGGAACAACGACAGCTTCGAAATCAGCGCTAGCAGCATGGAAAGTATGGTTTCCTCCATGACCAGTATGCTGTCTACGGTGTCCATTGCCATCTCCGTCATCGCAGGAATTTCCCTGCTGGTAGGAGGTATCGGTGTTATGAATATTATGCTGGTGTCCATCACGGAACGAACCCGGGAAATCGGCACCCGAAAGGCTCTGGGGGCTACCAACGGCTCCATCCGGCTTCAGTTTATCACCGAATCCATTGTTATCTGCCTGCTGGGCGGCTTCATCGGCATTGTGCTGGGACTTATTCTGGCAGCGGTGGCGACCAATGCCCTGGGCTACGCGGCGAAGCCCTCCGTGGGCGGTATCGTATTTTCCGTGACCTTCTCGATTCTCATCGGCGTATTCTTTGGCTATTATCCGGCCAACAAGGCGGCAAAGATGAATCCGATTGAGGCGCTCAGATACGAATAGGAAGAAATAAAAGAAAAAGTCAACGCACCCAAAGTACGCCTGAAGGACGAAGTGTGCAAAAATGTAACAGAAAAAAGCTATTCTATGCCCTTGCGGGAAGGAGAAGGAAAACGTATAATAAAAAGGAGAATGCAGGAAATATCGAAAGAGAACGCTGGAAGAGAAAGTGAGACAAAGGAGGAGGTCACATGAACGGATTTCAGTATTACACACCCACAAAGGTAGTATTCGGAAAGGATACAGAACATCAGGCCGGAGCGCTGGTACGGGAGTTTGGCGGAACGAAGGTGCTGGTGCATTACGGAAAGGGAAGCGTGAAACGGAGCGGTCTTCTGGATCGGGTGTTTCAGTCTCTGGACGAGGCAGGAATTCCCTGGGTAGAGCTGGGCGGCGCAGTGCCGAATCCCCATCTGTCCCTGGTTCATGAGGGGATTGAGCTTTGTAAAAAAGAAGGGGTAGACTTCATTCTGGCAGTAGGAGGCGGAAGCGCCATTGACTCTGCCAAGGCCATCGGGTATGGCGTCAAATACGACGGCGAGGTCTGGGATTTTTATGAAAAAATCGCGGTGGCGAAGGACTCCGTCCCGGTAGGCGTGGTGCTGACTCTGGCAGCCACCGGAAGTGAAATGAGCAATTCCTCTGTCATTACCAATGAGGAGGGCTGGCTGAAGCGGGGCTACAGCAGCGATCTGGGCAGGCCGAAATTCGCGATTATGAATCCGGAGCTGACCTATACCCTGCCGGAATATCAGACCATGAGCGGCTGTGTGGATATTATGATGCACACCATGGAGCGGTATTTCTCCCATGAGATGAATACGGAGCTGACGGACAGTCTGGCGGAGGGTCTTTTAAAGACAGTGATGCATCAGGCAAAGATTCTGCTGAAAAATCCGCAGGATTATGACGCCCGTTCTGAGATTTTCTGGGCGGGAAGTCTGTCCCACAACGGGCTGACCGGCTGCGGCAGAGTGGGTGACTGGGCCTGCCATCAGCTGGAGCATGAGCTGGGCGGCATGTTCGATGTGACCCACGGTGCGGGACTGGCGGCAGTCTGGGGAAGCTGGGCACGCTACGTATATATGAATGACATTCCGCGTTTTGCTAAATTCGCAGTAAATGTCATGGATGTTCCGTATAATTACGCAGATCCGGAGAAAACTGTTCTGGAAGGTATTGAGGCGCTGGAAGATTTCTTCCGTTCCATCCATATGCCCACCAGCGTCAGAGAGCTTGGTGTAGAACTGACGGAAGCGCAGATTCTGGAGCTGGCCTACAAGTGCAGCCATATGGATAAGCGGACCATCGGCGGCATTCAGAAGCTGACCAGATCAGATATGGCGGAAATCTACCGGATGGCGAAGTAAATCTTGTATGAGTGGTACCCTGGCAGAAATGTCAGGGTATTTTTTTGCATGGACAGTATGCAATCGGAGATTTGAAGCAGAGAGAAATATTATGTGCTGTGAATAAAGCGGAGGCTTGAAAAATCACCTGGAAAATGATACAGTAGCATCAGAATTTAAGTATAAGCAGGTGAAAAATTGGATACACAGGTAAGAAAACTAGATTATGACAACATCGATCCGGAGATCATGAAAGAGGCCGGCGACATCATCCGCGCAGGCGGATTGGTGGCCTTTCCCACCGAGACTGTCTATGGCCTGGGCGGAGACGCCCTGAATCCCCGGTCGTCCATGAAGATTTACGAAGCTAAGGGACGCCCCTCGGACAATCCTCTGATTGTACACATAGAAGAACGGGCGGATCTGTATAAAATTGCGAAGAAGGTTCCGGAAAAGGCAGAAAAAATGATGGATGCCTTCTGGCCGGGACCACTGACTCTGATTTTCCCCAAGACGGATCGGGTACCTTCCGAGACCACAGGCGGCCTGGATACGGTAGCAGTGCGGATGCCGAGCGACGGGATTGCGGCGGCCTTTATCCGGGCTGCAGGCGGTTTTATTGCGGCTCCCAGCGCCAATGTATCGGGTCGTCCCAGCACGACTACGGCAGCCCATGTGATAGAAGATCTGTCCGGACGGATCGAGATGATTCTGGACGGCGGCCAGGCAGTGATTGGTCTGGAATCTACCATTGTGGATATGAGTGTAGAGCCTCCGGTCATTCTGCGCCCGGGCGCCATCACAAAAGATATGATGGAAGCAGTCATTGGTCCGGTAGAGATTGATAAGGCGATCATCGCTCCGAACTCAGGCGTTAAGCCCAAGGCTCCCGGTATGAAATACCGCCATTACGCGCCCAGAGCCGATTTAACCATCGTGGAAGGCCCTAGTGACAAAGTAGTCGAGACCATGAACCGGCTGGCGGCAGAGGCCGAAGAGAGCGGTAAAAAAGTAGGTATGATAGCCACCGACGAGACAAAGTCCCGTTATCCCCACGGCATTGTCATGAGCCTGGGAGCACGCAGTAACGAAGAAGAGATCGCGCAGCACCTCTTTGAAGTACTCCGTAAATTCGACGACACGGATGTGGATTGTATCTTCTCCGAATCCTTCGAAGACGCCGCCATCGGTGCCGCCATTATGAACCGGCTGCTGAAGGCAGCTGGACATAAAGTAGTACGGGTATAGCCATCTAGTTTATATCAAAAACCAGAAACCAGGAGCGGCGGAGGACTTTCTTCTAAGATAGTGTCCGGCTTTTCGCGCACTGGTGTCTGACTGGAGCGGACCTTGAGTCCGAGCCAGACAGACGCCTGTCCGTGAAACGTCCGAACACTTCAGAAGAAAATCCTCCGCCGCTCCTGGTTTTGTCCGTCCGTGAAACGCAAATAAAAAAGGCTTCCAGATAACTCTGAAAGCCTTAACCATGCAGGAGATGGGACTTGAACCCACACAGCCTTGCGACTACAGGCACCTGAAGCCTGCGCGTCTGCCATTCCGCCACTCCTGCGAACAAATAGTATCTTATCAGAAAGTGTTCTTATTGTCAACACTTTTTTGAAATTATTTTCAAATTTGTAAATTTAAAAATCGAATAAAAAATTTTGAAAAAAGTTCGGGAAAACAGTTGACATTTGTTAAAAGCGGTGTTATTATAATCAAGCGCGTTGACGAAGCGGGCAAACAACTAAATGCGGAAGTGTCGGAACTGGCAGACGAGCAAGACTAAGGATCTTGTGATTATTGCAATCGTGTGGGTTCAAGTCCCATCTTCCGCAGTGAGCAGGAGTGGCGGAATGGCAGACGCGCAGGCTTCAGGTGCCTGTAGTCGCAAGGCTGTGTGGGTTCAAGTCCCATCTCCTGCATAAAGGTCTCAGATGAATTCTGAGACCTTTTCTTATGTAATAGGAAATTCCGATGGAATCCCCTATTACATAAAAATATTATCGCACTCGGCGGAGAGAAATAGAGATGGAAGAACGAAAGAAAACAAAAGAAATGGATATGCTGAACGGCGGCCTGGCGGGGAAGCTGATTCTGTTTGCGGTTCCGCTGGCTTTCAGCAGTATTCTGCAACAGCTGTTTAACTCAGCCGATGTGGCGGTGGTAGGCCGGTTTGCGGGCTCTCAGGCTCTGGCGGCAGTGGGAAGCTGCGTGGCATTGGTGGGAATTTTTGTCAATCTGATTGTGGGACTGGCGGTGGGTCCCAATGCGGCTCTGGCCAATCTGATCGGCCAGAGAAGGCGGGACAGCATAAGCCGGATGGTGCATACGATTATGACCTTCGGGGCAATACTGGGAATGATTTTGCTGGCTGTCGGTATACTGACGGCACGGCTGGTGCTGGAGGCTTCCGGAACTCCGGAAACAGTCATCAATGAGGCATTATTATATATCCGCATTTATTTTATCGGACTGCCCTTCATGGTGCTTTATAATTTTGGATCTGCCATTCTTCGAAGCTATGGCGACACGAGACGCCCCATGTATTACCTGATCCTGTCCGGCATTTTAAATGTGGTTCTGAACCTTCTGCTGGTCATCGTATTTGGTCTCGGCGTGGCAGGTGTCGCCATTGCCACGGTTATATCTAATGTGCTGAGTACAGTGCTGGTAATGGTTCATCTCCATGCAAGAACAGATGAATTTCAATTCTGCTTCCACAGGCTGTGTATCGACGGCGCTGATTTAAAAAAGGTACTGCTGATTGGAATTCCGGCGGGCATCCAGGGCGCGATTTTTTCCGTGTCCAATGTATTTATCCAGAGCGGTATCAATTCCTTTGGAGAGGACGCCATTGCGGGATCCTCCCTGGCGCTGAATTTTGAATATTTTACGTATGATATTGCCAACGCCTTTGCCCAGGCGGCAGTAACCTTTACCAGCCAGAATTTTGGCGCGGGGAATCTGAAGCGCTGCAAGCGGATCTTCTGGCTTTGTATGCTGTTTGGAATAGGCTTTACCGAGATTTTGAGCATTATTTTTATGATCTGGGACGAATTTTTCGTAGGAATCTATACCGTCAGCAGCAGTGTGGCGGTCTATGGCCTGGTGCGGATGCATCATGTCTGCTCGCTGGAGGGACTGACAGCTACTTATGAGGTGGAGAGCGCGGCGCTCCGGGGTATGGGAAAATCCCTGGAACCTTCTATTATCACAATTCTGGGAACGGTTGTATTCCGTATGATCTGGCTTCTGACGGTATTTAAATGGTTCCCCACCTATGATATGCTGATGAATGTTTACGTAGCTTCCTGGGTATGTACGGGCGGCGCGATCTTTGTGGTCTGGTTTCTCTATATGCGAAAAATGGAAAAGCGCCAGGCTGAACTTGTATAGGTGATATGTAGTAGAAACTGTACAGGAAAATTTTGAAAAGACCTTGTTCTTTTATGAAAATCGATCTATAACGCAAAAAGACAATAAAACAGACGGGAGCTTGTATACAGGCTGAGAGGAAGGTGTGACCTTTGGCGCAGTCGTTTACGGTCTGGTAAGCTGCTGGATGTATGTGATTGGTATGGGAGCCGCGATTTTTACCGGAGAGTCGGATATCGCGCAGATTATGGTAAAGGCCGGGCTGGGGATCGCAGGCCTTCTGATCATTGTATTCTACACCGTGACCACCACCTTCCTGGACGCGTACTCCGCAGGTATTTCCAGCGAGTCTCTGGGAGAGAAGATCCATGGAAAATGGGTAGCGGTTGTGGTGACTGTGATCGGTATTGCAGGAGCCATCCTGTTCCCCATGGACGATATCACGGACTTCCTGTATTTCATCGGATCTGTTTTTGCGCCGATGATTGCCATTCAGATTGCGGATTTCTTTATCCTGAAAAAGGCAGAGAGCAAAAGAGCCTTCGAGTGGAAGACGCTGGTACTGTGGCTTCTGGGCTTTGTCATTTACCGGTGGCTGATGAATGTGGACATGGTCGTAGGCAATACTCTGCCGGATATGGTGGTTACCATTGTGCTCTACGTAGTTGCAGAGAAGCTGGCGGGAGAGAAGAAGTAGGCGTTACATAAAAGAATGGAAAGAGGGGCAACACCTGATAAAAAGCGGAATCGGAGAAAGGAATCTTCGATTCCGCTTTTTATTTGCCTGTCAGCGTGGTAGAATAAAACAAAATGCGCAAAGGAAGCAAAAGAGAAGACAGGAGGAAGAAACACCATGTCGCAGAAAAGAGCAGAAAATTACTTGGAGCAGAAAGGGTTCTTAGATCACGTAATCCGTCTAGAGGCATCTACGGCCACCGTGGCGGAGGCAGCGGACGCATTGGGGGTGGAGCCGGGCATGATAGCCAAGACCATGTCCTTTCTGCTGGATGACCAGCCGATACTGATACTGACGGAAGGAACGGCCAGAGTAGAGAATCGAAAATACAAGGATACTTTTCATATAAAAGCGAAAATGATTCCCTTTGAAGAGGTGGAGCAATGGATCGGCCATGCTCCGGGCGGGGTCTGCCCCTTCGGCATCAACGATGGTGTGAAGGTCTATCTGGATGAGAGCCTACGCCGCTTCGAGACCGTGTATCCGGCAGCAGGGGACGATCACAGCGCGGTGAAGCTTACCATTCCGGAACTGGAAGAGGTGGCGGGAGCCGTTGGGTGGGTAGACGTCTGCAAGGAACTTCAGTAACGATATCTGTCCCTATTATCATGAACTGTAAATCTGCGGGATAAAATTCTGCTTTTCTGTAGTAAACCTGAAAAAGAAGCGTTTATATAAGTAAAGGGAAGGAGGATTATCCTATGAAAAAAAGACTTAGTCTGTTACTGATAACAGCCGCCGCAGCCACATTTCTGACAGCCTGCGCCAGAGGCGCGCAGACTCAGGACACCGTCGGATCCGAGCCCCAGGTACAGACCGGCGATGCAGTGTCTGAGGAGGAGAGCACAGATGGTTCCGGTGACGCAGCCACACTGCCCGATCTCACGGAATCCCGCCCGGTGGCTTATGCGCCCTGTGTCCGGGTGAACGGCGTCATTTACCAGGATACCGGGTTCTTAAGCAGCATGGTTGGCTGCGGTAATATGGATGGAAAGATTACCACTTCAGTGGAAAGCACCCAGCTGCCTGCCAAAGACGATGAAGCCAATTTCGGAAAAGGGTATGGCTACCAGTTCGGCGCGGACGACACCCTGCTTGTGTACTGGGACGACGAACCCCATATCTTCCGGAATGTGGATTCTGTGGACACGTCGATCCCGGCGGAGGTACTGCATTTCACGGCTGAGGTAAAGGAAGTAAACGAGGGGAATCTTCTGGTGACCTACATCGCTGTGGCCGACGGCTTTCAGGAAATGTCCGCAGGCGACTATGTGGTTTCCACAGATAATCTGATGGACGAGGTACAGACCGGCGACACCGTGGAGATCTGGTTTAGCGGTTACATCCAGGAGACCGACCCGGCCCAGATCGGACTGGCATACCGGATTGAAAAAGTGAATGAAAAATAGAAAAGTCGTCAAAATGTCGATGATACACAAAGAAAAGTCGTCATTTTGACGACTTTTCTTTACATGTAAAAAAAATGTGATAAAGTACATAAAAAGAGGCAGGACATGGAGAAGAATGATGGAAGAAAAACGATTTGCCGTAGAGGCTACAATTTCAACCGAAGAAATGAAAAGAATAAGAAAGAAACTGGATCTCACACAGAAAGGATTTGTGGGTTTGCTGGGTTGCTCCAAAAAGACAGTGGAACGCTGGGAAAAAGAACCTGCAAGCGGACCGGTTGTCTTGCTTATGAAGCTTCTGGAGCGTAACATGGATTATATAAAAGAACGGGAAATCCCTTCGCAAAACCTGCCGGTCAGAATGTGGTACATGTATAAAGAAAAGTACTGTACTTTAATCGATTTAGACGAAACAAAGAACCTGATTCAGATAAAAAATTATACGGACAATGTAATGTTCCGGGCGTTTGGAAAAAAGGAACATCCGGATATGGATGATTATCGCGCGTTTCTGGAATCGCGCTGTTTTCCGGAAAGCAGAGACAAGATGAAGCTGGTGCTTCAGGATTTGGGGCTGCCCTTTTATGATCCCTATTTGATTATTCAGAAGACGGAAGGAAGAATGGCGGAGGATGATTTCTGGCTCCGGATAGAAAAGGGAAAGGGTGATATATGCTCTAAGTGACTTCTTAATCATGATTTTGTCATGGTTAGTGAAGCAATCACTTAGAGCATTTTTGCTTCAGGAGGTACAGCCATGAGAAATGAAAAAATTACCCCACTGTACGAGCGCCTGAGCCGGGACGATGAGTTACAGG
>NZ_CAXTKW010000025.1:0-18958 GCF_964245105.1 Candidatus Dorea massiliensis AP6
CGCCTTATCGCCATCAATGACGGCGTGGACAGTGCCAGAGGGGACGATGATTTTACCCCTTTCCGCAACATTATGAATGGTTACTTTCCCAAAGGGAATATACGGCTCCCATAGCCATTCAACGGTCTGGGTGTCAACCTCGCTCATGCGGATAATCTCAACGGTTTCTTCCTGCGGCGGCTCTTTCAAGCCGTAAATCGCTTCCCGGATATACTTCCCGTCCGCGATTTCTGCCCGGTGCTGCAATACCTCATTCCAGTCCTTG
Source organism: Candidatus Dorea massiliensis AP6 (assembly GCF_964245105.1). NCBI lineage: Bacteria > Bacillati > Bacillota > Clostridia > Lachnospirales > Lachnospiraceae > Dorea > Candidatus Dorea massiliensis. The sequence goes on from NZ_CAXTKW010000025.1 coordinate 266, forward strand.
TAAAGCGGGAGAAGGCGGTGGACGGTCAAGCCCTCCGGCACAAGCTCCGCAAGGCGGCTGCAAGCATCGTTTCCGGCGTTGTCGCTGTCAAGGCAGAGGTACACGGTCTTGATGTTCGGACGGTCAGAAAGGAAACGCAAAAGGGCTTTTTCGCCCACGCCGCCCAACGCCAGATAGCTTTGCTTTTGCCAATCCTTTTTGAACAGGCAGAGGAAAGATAAGAGGTCTATCGGGGCTTCAAAGACAAACAATCTTTCGCCCTCGCCCCGGTAGCAGAAGTTAAAGGCTTTGTCGCTGCCTTTCACATCAAGCCGGAAACTCCCGGCTGTTCCGCGCTGGTGGGCGTAGCGTGGTATGCCGCTTTCATCTCTGCCGACGAATACGGCGTTGTGGTGGGTTGCGTCCTCGTAAATATCGCCGCTGGCAAAGAAAAAGCCCGTCACATCTTCATCAATGCGGCGGGCAGCTGTGAGGTAGTTCCTCGCTGTTCGGTTGTCGGTGCTGCGGGGCGGCAGTCGGAAGTCAGAAAAGGACGCGGGGCTTGGTCTGTCCGGCGGCGGTGTAGCTCCCTTTTCTCCTGCGAGAAGTTCAACGGCTTCGGTGAAGCTCTTGCCGAAAAACTCCATGACAAAATCAATGGGTGCGCCGCCCTTGCTCTGGCTGTGCCTGTACCATTTGTTTCCCCGGACGGTCAGGCTGTCGTGCCGCTTCCAGCGGTATTCATTCCCGGCGCGGGTAAGCTGCTCGCCCTGTGATTGCAGGAAAGAAACAAGGTCGGCTTGGTTGGCGCGGTCTATCTGTTCTTGGGTGTAATACATGGTTGATACCTCGCTTTCTGTGGTTGAATTGTTCATAGGTTTTGAGTATAATGAAATCGACAAATTGGAATTTGAAAGGATGATGATATGATGGATAAATTAAAAAAGAACATGGTTTTCTACCTACTGTTGCTGATAGATTTTTATATCGTTCCTTGGTTTATAAAAGACACAGGAAGTGCAATGATTGTTATGTTAGTAATTATTCCTCTAATATGTTTAATAACCTCTGTTTTTTATGGGATTAGGAATGGTTTTAACTTCTGGTATATTTTGATTGTAGCAATAATGTTTGCGCCATCTATATTTATATTTTATAACTCAAGTGCATGGGTTTATGTAGTTGGATATGCTGTTATTGCATTATTGGGAAATTTAATAGCATTGCCATTAAGAAAAAGATAACTTCCAGTTTATCAGAAAGCATTTAGGGCGGACAGGCAAAGCAGCTTGCCCGTCCTTTCCTTTATCGCTCCTGTTCGTGCCGCTTGGTGCGGGTCTGTGCCTGCTCCGGTTGGTCGGCGCGGAGTGCAATATCCACGCATTTGCGGATTTTTTGAAGCTCGGCAACCTCGGCGCGGGTGGCTTTCAGCGTGTCATATTCCGCTTTCCGCTGTGCTTTGAGGGCGGTATATTCTTTCTCCCACGCGGAGATCGGCAGGGTTTTCACGCCCTCCGGCAAATGGGCATGGAGATAGCGGTTTGCTGCGTCCCATAGGGTAAGCTCGGCGCGGCGGGCTTCCGCAAACTTCTCCTGTTTTCCTTTCCAGCGGATTTGCCGGTACTCGTCCTGTATGGGCTTGTAGGTCTGATAATTTCTGCCGTACTCCATGAGTTTTTGCAGTTCTTTCATGCGCTGCTCGGCGGTTTTCATTCCCTCCCGGATCGAATAGGCTTTATCGCTGACAGAGGAAAGAGAAGCGTCCAGCTCGTCAAGATTAGAGATACCATGCTCGGAGAGATAGTTGACCGCCGCCGCTATGGTTTTCAGTTCATCGGCTGTGTGCTGTTGTTGCCAACGCTGCGAATACTTCCGGCTCTTTTCTCTCTGAACGCTCAAATACTTCATCAGCAGATTTGCAAGGTTGGGAGATTGCGGCGGCTGTTCCGGGGCGGTTTCCCGCGCTTTGAACAGGTCGGCAATCCATTCCTTGAGCTTCCCAATCTGCGCCCGGATTTCCCGGATAAGGCGGTTTGTCTTTTGGATACTGCGGTTCAGTTCGCCTTTCTCGGTGGCGATGCCTTTCTTCTCCATCTGGCAAGCCGCCACGCCCATGTGGACGGTGGGTATCTCGTCAATTCCTCTCTCGGCGTTGCTGCGGTGGTCGATACGCTCCGGGCTTCCGTTCCTCTCCAAAAAGTCGTTGGTATAGTCAGCCCATGCCCTGCGCCACAAGAGGGTGTTGTCCTTGTCGTTCCAGCCTGTAAGGTCAATTTTGTGCGTCTTGTATCTGCCGCTTGGCAAGCGGATACGCTCGCCGTTCTCGTCAAGGTCATATTCCTTTTTGGACTTCGCCGCCCATGCACCGCGCTCGTCAAGGGGGCGCATGGTCAGCATGATATGACAATGGGGGTTGCCGCTGTCGGTGTCATGGATAGCAAAATCCACACACATTCCTCTGGAAACAAATTGAGAGGAACAGTATTCCCGGACAAGCCGGATCTGTTCCTCTCTGGATAATTCTATGGGGAGTGCCGCGTCAATCTCTCTGGCAAGCTGGGCGTTCCCGGCTTTCTCGTAAAGCTCCACGCTGTTCCACAAGGTTGAACGGTCAGAAAATGAGGGTGGCGCGTGGGGCGGCAGCATGATTTCCGTATGGACAACGCCGCCTTTGCGAGTGTAGTCATGGGTCATTCCGTCCCATTCGTTTGTCAGCTTTTCGCCGCTTCGGTAGGCGGCTGCGGCAACGGCTGATTTGCCTTTTCCTCGGCTCACAATGCCGATGTTCCAATGGTAAATGGCTATGGGTATCACCTCCCGGATAGGATAATAAAACCCGCAAAAATGGTACAGACGCCAACGGCGGGTGTACTGTTTTTGTGGGTGTGCAGGGATAGCCGCGAAGCGGCGCAAGGGGTGCAGCCCCTTGTTGCGGCAAAGCCGCCAATCGGAGCGCGGGGAAATCTCCCTGTGCGGAGATAAGCCCTCGGCAGAGCGCACACGCCCGCAAGGGTGTATAAGTGCGCCCTTTGTTCCAAAGGGATTTATTCGGCGTTCCCGCTTTCGGCTCGTTTTTTCAGATATTCCCGCGCTGGTTCACTCGTCAATGCAAGCCGGAGAAGTGCTGCGGCTTCCTCGTCGGTCATGTTTTTTGCTTCCGGCACAATGCTTTCAAAGACCGCGCCCCGGACGATAAGGCGGTGGCTGCGTGTCCGGCGTTCCTCTTTGGATAACTTCTGACGCAACATCTTTTCCCGGTTCTCAAACTGCCGGATTTTCTTCTTTCCGTCCTCAATCTCGGCAGTCAATTCCTCGCGGGTTTTCTCTCTCGGTTTCGTCATAGCTGGCCGCTCCTTTCTGCCTGTCGGCATAGAAAAAGGACAGTCGATTTTCTCGGCTGCCCTTTCGATATGAGATAGATTATTCAGTTTGCGGCGGGGTCTTGTTCTGATACTTCTTCATCAGAAGTCTGGCTGTCAGGAAGCGGGTCATATCCGTCTGGGTTTCCGTCAAGCTTCATACCTGTTTCGTCACTAAAAGAAGTTAAGTCCAAATTCCCGTTTTCTGTCAGCTTCTGGATAACTTCTGCCAACTGATTTTTTATTGTTTCGCTATCATCTTTCATGCCGCCATTTTCCAGATATACCTTGCAATCGCCAATCTCAAAGGTCGCATAGTAAATAGCATTTTGCTCGCCTCGGCTGTTCGGGTCTGTTACAAAATATCCTGCGACTATGGTTATACCGTTGATTTCAGAGACTTTCTCCGTTCCAACAATTACAGTATCAAGCAACTGCACATCTGATGTTGAAATGATTACTTTCACATTTCCGACTTGTCCCTCAAATCCAATCAGTTCTTGTGAACCGCCTGCGTCTATATCGCTATTTAGAAAAATTGCATTGGCTGTAACAGGTAAATCCGAAAATAAAGCTAAGGTTTCATCTTCTGTAAGTGGCTTTGTAGTTACATCTACATCTAAAGCCAAAGAACCGCCAACATTATCAGACTTCACAAAAACAATTTTTTCCCCGTTATTCAATGTGGCTATATCGGTATGACTGCCAAATAATCCACTTTGAAACAATCCCACACCTAAGACGGTTACAGCTACAAAACAGGCTGCAATAGCTCCCCATTTAGCCCAAACTGGCTTTTTTGCTTTCTTCTTGTAGCTGATAGCTTCATCAACATACTTGCTGTCAAGCTCGCTCATGGCTTCGGAAAACTTCTTTGAGTTCATACGAATACCTCTCTTTCTGCTAAATAGCTTTTCATTTTTTGTCGGATACGGGTCAGCCGGACGGAGATATTTTTCTCCGAAAGCCCTACAAACTCGGCTATGTCTTTACAGCTATCGGAAAACCAATAGCGGCGCATGAAGATAACGCGGTTCTCGACGGTCAGCGTGTCCAGAAAACTTTCAATGATACGGGCTAACTCTCTGGCTTCAATCTCGGCTTCCACTGTGTTCGGGTCTGCTATACAGGCTTCGATTTCCTCCATAGCAATCGTGTAAGTGCTGTTTCGCTTGGCTGCTTCCTTTCTGTAATAGATTTTCAGTGAAATGTTCCGAACGATTTTACAGATATAGGTCAGAAGCGGGTGGGGGTTCGCCGGGGGGATTGCGTTCCATGCTCCTAAGTAAGCGTCGTTGACACATTCCTCCGCGTCCTGCCTGCTGTTAACAATGTTATACGATAACTTGTGGCAGACTTTACCGTATTTTATATCCAGCTCCCGTATGCCTTGCTCTGAACGCTCAAAAAACATTTCAATGATTTTCTCATCTTCTATCATCACACCGCCTCCTTTCCGGCTTCACCTATATACTACGGTTTCAGCGGCGAATACTACATCTAATCCGAAACTTTTTCAAAAAAATTATAGCACATCTTTTTGAATAGGGTGTGTCAAGTTGCCGGAATGTTTCTTTGCCGCTTTGCTGGCGGCGTTCCTCCGTTCCTCACTGTATGGGGCGGTCAGACGGAAAGAGAAACGCCCCTTTGCAATATCAAACTCCATGCAGCCCGTTTCGGGGTCTGCGTCGGTCTGGCAGCACTGGTCGGGGTACTGTCCGGCGTAGGCGGCAAGCCGCTTCTTTAAGTCGGTGTTGTGGGTGCGGATATGGATAAGGGGGTCTTTCTCGTCAAACCAAATATCGGTGGTCTTTTCCTGCTTCGTAAGCCCTGTTCTCATAAACTCTCCTTTCTGCGCCCCTGTTACGCAATAGGGGCATTTTTCGGGTGTTTTTCCCGGCTCTTGGCTTGGGAAAAACGGCGATTTTCCAATAGAAAACGCTCCGGCGATACATTCCTCGTCCAGGGCGTTTCTATCGTGAAATATGGGATTTTTCCGGCTCTTGACGCTCATACATAGATAAGCTCAAACTTGACGATTTCTTCCGCTTGCGCCTTGCAGGTGTTCATCAGCCCCACCCATTGCATGGGGTCTGCGGCTTTCAGTTCCTCGGTTGCGCCCGCACCCTCGGCAAGCTGCGGGATAATGAGGTCAAGGCGGCGACGGACGGCGGCTTCAATCTCGGCGCAATGCTCATAGAGGCTTTCGCTTGCGACAAGGGCGGTGTAGAGGTCGGGGCGGTAGCCCTCAAGGTAGGCTTTCCGCAAGTGTCCGTAATGCCCGATAGGGGGCTTTTTCTTGGCGGGTGCGTCGCCGTTGTCAATCAATCTTCTCATGCGCTCAATGCTCCTTTCTCGTCCTGCACAAGAGGAAGCTCGATAGGCTCTTGCGGCTCCTGTGCCTGTTCTTGCTGCTCTTTCCATTGTTTGCGTTTTTTCTGCATATAGCGGCGGTTGTACTCGGCTTTCTTTGCCCGTCGGCGTTCCTGTTCGGCTATCGCGGCGATTTCTTCCTCCGTCAGTTCCACTTCCTCGTGTGGGATTTCCACCTTGCCCACGAAGTTAAAGAAAATCTCAATTTCCTGTGTGCGGCTTGCCCCTTTGCCCTCCGCTTGGTGGACAAGGATTTTTTCAATAAACTCATTTATCATGGCGGGGGTAAGCTCGGAAAAATCTGTGTACCGCTTCACAAGAGCGATAAACTTTTCCGCATTGACGCTCTCGCTGCTGATACGGTCAAGCTCCTGTTGGTCTTGGGTAATGCTTGTGTTCAGCCCGTCCAATTCAAGTTCAAAATCGTGTAGCATTTGCTCAAAGAGCTTATCAGAAAGTTTCCCATTGACATTATCCTCATAGAGCTTTCGTATCAAGCGGCTCAATTCATCGGCGCGTTTCTCGCTGCGCTGTTTCCTCTGCCGTATGGTCTTGATAGCCTTTTTCTGCCGTTCCCCGGAAGCGGAGCAGACTTGTTCAATAAAGGCGGCTTCATTGTTCTGCGCGTAGTTGCATACTTCCTTTATCGCTTCAAGTAGCAGTTCATTTACAACAACGGTGCGGATAAGGTGGGTGGTGCAGTAGGTGTCATATCGCTGATTTCCTAAATCGTATCGGGAGCAGTTGTATTCGTCGCGGTCTGGACGCCTTTTCCCGTTTGGTCGCCCCGCCCAATCCCGCGCCTTTCCCGCTTTCCCTCGATGGTTATACATCTTCGCCCCACAATCGGCACAAAACATTAAGCCGGTTAAGGGGTTGGCTTCTCCGATGGTGTCAGTTCTGCGGATTGTTTTTCTCAATGACTGTACGCGCTCCCATGTTTCTTTGTCAATGATGGCTTCCTGTGTGTCCTCGAAGATAACTAAATCCTCTTTGGGTGTCGCTTTGGAGCGTTTGTCCTTGTAGCTTTCCTTGTAAGTCCGAAAGTTTACGGTATGCCCCATGTATTCCGGCTTTGACAGAATATCGGAAATTGTATTGCCGCGCCATGCGTAAGGCTCGGTTGAATTGTAGTTTGACTTGTGATTTCCCATGCCGCGCTGTGCAAGATAGTAGGACGGTCTTTCTATCTTTTCCAACGCAAGAATACGGGCGGTTTCATACGGACCTTTGCCCTCTATCGCCATTCGGTAAATCCGGCGTACTACCTCGGCGGCTTCCTCGTCAATAATCCAATGGTTTTTATCATTCGGGTCTTTCTTGTAGCCGTATATGCAATGGTTTGTCAAATGTGCGCCGGACATTCCCTTTGCCCGTAAAACAGTTGTGATTTTGCGGCTGGAGTCACGAACATACCACTCGTTCATAATGTTCAAAAACGGCGCAAACTCGCTGCTTTCCCGTTTGTCGCTGTCTACACCGTTGGCAATGGCGATAAAGCGCACGCCGTTTTCTCTGAACATCACTTCGGTATAAAATCCCACTTGCAAGTAATCCCTACCGACGCGACTTAAATCTTTTACAAGGACATGGGAAACCTCGCCGCTTTCAATGCTTTCAATCATGCGCTTCCAATTCGGACGGTCAAAATTAGCCCCAGACCACCCATCGTCGGTAAAGTGGGCGCAGTTAGTAAAGCCATGCGATTTTGCATAATCTTCAAGCAGCTTCTTTTGATTGATAATCGAATTGCTGTCGCCTGTCAGTTCGTCGTCGCGGCTCAATCTCTCATAAAGGGCTGTGATTTTTCCGCTTCCTGTTTGCTTTGTTTTCATGGGTCAATTCTCCTTTCTATGGGCGATTTCTTATCCCCCTTTCATAGCATATAACATCGGTGAAGTGTTTGGGCGGGCTGGTTTTGCCCTCCTTGACGGCAGAGCTGGAAAGGGGCAGCGTCTGACCCTCGGACAGTTCTGGCAGACGGCCTCCGTCCGGCAGGACCTTGTCCTCGTTTTCCTTGTCCGGCTCCGCATTTTTCAGCGCAGAACGGTAGGCAGTGTCCAGCGCCCGCCAGCCGGGGCGTTTCACCGTTTTGCCCTTGGTGGTAAACTCCGCACCGGCACACTCCACGGTGACAGCAGTTTCTGAGTAAGTATGCGGTTCCGCCACCGCGCACAGCAGGCGCAAGGCTACAAGTTCCAAAATCATCCGTTCACCCACCGGCAGACCGGATAGGTCGGCGTTTTGGAGATTGCGGGTGGGGATCACTGCATGGTGGTCGGTCACTTTTTTGTCGTTGATGACCGCACCGGCATCACAGGAAATGGCGATTCCTTTGCGAAACGGCATGGCGTTGGCAACCAGATTGACCAGCACCGGCAATCCCTCCGCCATATCCGAAGTCAGATAGCGGCTGTCCGTGCGGGGATAGGTGCAGAGCTTCTTTTCGTACAGATTTTGGAGGTAGTCCAGGGTTTGCTGGGCCGTATATCCCAACAATCGGTTGGCATCCCGTTGGAGGGTAGTCAGGTCATAGAGGGCGGGCGGCTTTTCCGATTTGTCGCGGCATTCCACCTTTTTGACCGTCACATCCGCACTCTGGCAGGCGGCTTTCAGCTGCTCGGCAGCAGCCTTGTCCGCCATGCGTTCCCCGGAAACGGAAAAACCGGGCAACTCCAGGACTACCGTGTAAAACGGAACCGGCTTGAAGGTGTCGATCTCGGCTTCCCGTTGGACGATGAGGGCCAGCGTCGGGGACATGACGCGCCCGATGTTGAGGGTACGGTGGTACAGCACCGAAAACAGTCTTGTGGCGTTGATACCAACCAGCCAGTCGGCCTTGGCGCGGCAGAGAGCAGCTTGGCGCAGACCGTCATAATCGGCACCGGGGCGCAGGTTTGCAAAGCCCTCCCGAATAGCGGAATCCTCCATCGAGGAAATCCACAGCCGCTTCATGGGTTTGCTGCATCCCGCCAGCTCATAGACGCTGCGGAAAATCAGTTCGCCCTCGCGTCCGGCATCACAGGCATTTACCACCTCCGTCACATCCGGGGCGTTCATCAGCTGTTTCAGCACAGCAAACTGTTTCTTCTTGTCTTTACCCACCACCATCTGCCAGTGTTCCGGCAGGATGGGCAGATCGTCATAACGCCACTTAGCGTAGTCCGGGTTATATACATCGGCATCGGCCAGCCCGGCCAGATGACCCACGCACCAGCTGACCCGCCAGCCGTTACCCTCCAGATACCCGTCTTTACGGACGGTTGCGCCGATCACGGCGGCCAGACTTTGTGCAACAGACGGTTTTTCAGCAATCACAAGTTTCATCATCTTCATCCTCCCATTCTTCCCGCACAGGCGTGTGCAGTTTTTTCTCAATGCTGTTTTCCTCATCCAGCAGCAGGTCATAGCCGAACCGGTAGTCATAGCGGTACAGCTTTCCCAGCAAATCGTTGATAAGGATACGGCAGGCCAGAATGACACGGGTTTTGTCCACCCGCAACAATCGGTAGCGTTGATAATTGCTGTAATATTCCTCATGGCGGCGGGTACGGCGGACGGTTTCCTCAAACAAAATATCCACCGGGTCCTGGCAGCCGTCCTCTTTTTCTCCCTCCATGCAGTTCAGAAGTTCCATCACCATAGGGAAGTTCCGTTCATCCATTGGGGCTTCTTCTGCCAGAAAGCCTACCAGTGCGGATAAGAGCAGGCGGGCGGCTGTCTGTTCCCGGTCTGTCAAAACTGCCATTGTCTGCGCAGCATCCGGCAGGAGCGTTTCTTCCACAAAATCCGCTGCGTCGCCTGAATAAAGCTGACGGATGGAATCTATGGACAGGGGAACCGCTGCGGCATTCAGGGAGAAATCAAAAGGTTCCTCCCGTGTGGGCTTTTTCCGAAATTTGCTCCACACAGTTGAGAGAATGTCGCTGCCAAAATAGACGGCGATCACCAGCAGGTCAAAAACCGCAAGCAGCTTAATAAATGTAATCAGAATACTCATTTTTTTCGTTTCCTTTCTTTGAGCCATCGTTCCATCTCACGGTGGCAGACTCCCACACAGGGCTGACCATAATTCCCGCAGCCATAACAGGGGTGGCTTTTGGGTAAAGAAGGAGGACGGGAAGTTTCCTTCCCGCCCTCCGGCCTGCGTGTCATCATGCGTTCATAGGGGCTGTCGGTGAACCGGGTCATGGGGTCTCATCCTCACTTTCTTCACCGCCGCCCCTGTCAGCGTCCGGCTCGCCCGATTCCTCGTCCTCCAGTTCAGTTTCTTCCTCATCCGGCAGTTCCTCGCCGTCCTCATAGTCATAATCGTCTGGATTGCTGCTGTTTTTGTGGTTGGCTTTACCCTTAATAAATTTGAAGTAGGCAAAGGCAGCGCCGCCAATCATAGCCAGCACCAGCAGCAGGACAGCCGGATTTACCCCTGCGGGTTCTTTTTTCTCCGGTTCCGTAGGTTCCTTTGGCGGTTCCGGCTTCTTGCCGGTACAGCCGGTCATGTCCGTACTGCACACCTCGCATTTGGTGTTGACTGCACCGGCTTCACATTTTTCCGTGCAGTTGCAGACAGCGGGCGTTTTCTCGGCGGATTGCCCGTCCTCCATCAGCGCCATCAGGTCGGCTTCATCCACCTGATTTAAGAAATGGACGGCGGTTTCCTTGTCCTCGTTGGCACGGTCAATGAGGATGTAGAAATAATTGCCGGATTTTGTGGTGACGGTGATGAGCTGCTTGTTGCCGCCGAAATCATCCACCAGGGCAGCATTGCCCTCCGGGGTCAGGGCAGGACTGTCCTCAGTTTCTTCCACCACATTGGTATCGTTGGTGGCATCCTCCGCCGGGGGCTGCTCCGGCCCTTGAGCAAAAGCGGTGACAGAAAAACCGCCCATCAGCACCAATGCGGCGCAGAGGGCGGAAAGGGTCTTAAAAATTCTCTTATTCTTCATGGGCGGTGTCCTCCTGTTCTTCATGAGCATCCATACCGGGGAGTGTGCCGCCGGACAGCATGGCGCTTAACTGCTCCGGGGTCATACGCATAGCGCGCACCATCTGGACGATCTCCAGATTTTCCGCTTCGGTTTTCTGCGCTTCCAGCGCTTTCAGCTTTTCCTGATACTCTGCGATTTTCTCACGGGTTTTCGTAATTTCCCGGTCAATGCGTTCGATTTTCGTAGCCATAATCAATCACTCCTTATCAAAAAATTTGTCACCAGTTCATCAGACCGTAGCCCTTGATGCACTCGTAGTTCACATCGTAGCTTCTGATTTTGCAGGCATCGCCGCTGTTTCCCTCTACGGTATAGACCCGGCTGCCGTCTGTGCCGATGACGATGCCCACATGGTCGGCTCTGCCGTCCAGATCCCAATCGAAGAAGATGGCGTCGCCGGGGGCGAGGTTGTCATAGCCCCGTGCGCCCCATTGTCCATGGGACTGGAACCACGGGATGCCCTGGGACTGGCAGGCGGCAAAGCGCGGCTCGGATAATCCCATCTGCCCATAGCACCAGGATACAAAGCAGGCGCACCATTCCACGCGGGAATTGAAGCCGTACCAGCTCCAGTAGGGCTGCCCGCCCACATTTCCCACCTGACGTTTGGCCAGTTCCACCAGCTCCGGGTTGCCGGGGCGTGTGCCGTTTACAAACTCCACACCGTCCAAACTCTCGGAATCACTGGTATTTGTGGAGCCGCCGCCGAAGATCAGCGGCTTGTTGCCCAGCGTCTGCCGGTACACCTGATACATTTCCAGCTGCTCCGGGGTCAAAAGCTCTGTGGCAAGAGAGGAGATGGGGCGGCTCTCCAGCTTGACATGAAGAATCCGGTATTCGTATTCGTGGGTGTCGCCATCCTCGTCCGTATAGGTGCGAATCTGGATTTCCTCGGTGAGTGTCAGGGTATATTGGGCGGAAAACACGCGCTCCAGTTCGCCCTGGGCGCTGGACTGAGTGTACCCCTGCAAGACGGCGGAGAGAAACGCCGCCAGCTCATGGGGGTCATGCCCGATCATATCCAGGTCATAACGGTATTCGTCATATCCCGGATGGCTGCTTTCGATGTTGTCGATCTCGGCTTGCAGCGCCGTTTCTCTGGCGGCGTAGTCGGCCTCCACCGCAACAAGTTCCGGGTCATCCGACGGATAGGTAGAGCCGGAAATGGCAGAACCAATGCTCTGCGCCATCATGGAGCAGGAGGACATGGTGTTGAGCAACAGGCAGATGAGAAGAAAAATCGCACCTACAAGCAAAAAGCCTTTTTTGTGGCGCATAATAAATGCTCCGGCCTGCTGTACCTTTTCCTTGACCGTCCTGGCGGCCTTGCCGGTCTTTTTTGCGGTGTTGGCGGTGTTTTCGGCGCGCTTGGCGGCGGCGTATTCCTTTTTGATGGTCTGTTTCTGCTGCCAGCGTGAAAACGGATTGCTGGTAAGCTGGGGATTTTCCCGCAAAGACTTCTGGAACAGGGCGTTTACATTGGCCTTTTCCAGCTTTTGCTCCGCCTGTGCCGCCTTGCGGTAAGGTTTCAGCTTGTGGCTGCGGTAGCCCTCCCGAACAAGCCTAACGCCGGTCTCTGCGGTTTCCTCAGACTTGTGGGCGCTCTCCACGCCCACATTGTCCTGTTCCGTTTCACGGATTTCCTTGTGGAGTTTTCCCAGCGCCGCATCTCCCGGAGCATCCCGGACCGCATGGGACAGCTTGGAGGGCGGTTTTTTCTTGTCCTCCAGCACCAGTTTGGTGGTCACTTTGCCGGTCTTAGGGTCCACCGTTTTTTGCCGCACCTGCTTTTTGGGGATTTTCGCCTGCGCCCTGTCTGCTTTGGCGGCAGCCCGGTCTGCCTTGCGGATGGGCTTTTCCAGCGCCGGGTCAGAGCGTTCATCGTCTGTAAAGTGCAGGCGCGGTTCCTTACGCATACCAGCCACCCGCCATCAGGTCATCCAGCAGAACGCAGGTTTCCGCATAAACCGGAATCTGAATGGTTTCTGCCGGAAAGACCGTTGTGGACAGGAAAATCGCCATCAGGGTTCCTCTTGCCATGTCCCGATCCTGAATCGGGCTGCCAATAAACAGCTTGGGAACATCCGGTATGCCCTCTGTCCAGATATGGTGAATCCGGGTAAATCCGGCATAGCCCTTGGGTGTGAGACTTTTTGCTGTCTTTTCCTGCTCATAGCAGTAATGGACGGCGGCGCGAAGCAGTTCCACCATCTGCTCACATCCGCTGACGGCGGCCAGAAGCAGACCTGCGCCTTTTTCAATTTCTTTCTTTGTCATGCTGTTCATCCTCCTTTTTTAAGTCCAACGGTTTGGTGGTCATTATGGCATAGAGTTCGGTGTTTTTCGGGAAGTGGTCCACGAAGGGCAGGATGGTGGAGCCGTAGAACAGCAGTCCTTCACCCTCGCCGGAGTGGGTCACATAGCTAAGCTGGTGCGTAGAAATGCCCAGCTGTTTGGCAAGAATCTGCCGGTCTCCGCCCGCCTGGTTGAGCATATACACGAAGTCGGAGTTTTCAAAGATGTTCTCCACCTCGCGGCTGCTCAAAAGGTCTTTGACGTTCTGCGTGATACCGGTCGGGATGCCGCCCCATTTTCTGAATCGCTTCCAAATTTCTACCGTATAAGCGGCGGTCTGTTCCTCCTTCAAAAGCAGGTGCATCTCGTCGATGTAGTAACGGGTGGACTTATGGGCGGCGCGGTTGATGGTGACGCGGTTCCACACCTGATCCTGCACCACCAGCATCCCGATTTTCTTCAGCTGCTTGCCCAGTTCCTTGATGTCATAACAGACAATGCGGTTGTTGATGTCCACATTGCTCTGGTGGTTGAACACATTGAGGGAGCCGGTTACATAGATTTCCAGCGCTGTGGCGATGTACTGCGCTTCCTTTTCGTCCTGCGCCCGCAAGAGGTTATACAAATCCTCCAGAATGGGCATATTCTCCGGGCGCGGGTCGTTCAGATAGTCCTGATAGACCAGCCGCACACAGCGGTCGATGATGGTTTTCTGCACCGGCTGCAAGCCCTCCTTGCCGCCCACAATCAGCTCGCACAAGCTGAGAATAAAGTCGGACTTGAGGGACAGCGGGCTTTCATCGTCCGAATAGTCCAGGTTCAAATCCATGGGGTTGATGTAGTTGGTGGAAGTAGGCGAAATCTTAATGACCTGCCCATGCAGACGCTCCACCAGAGGGGCGTACTCTGCCTCCGGGTCGCAGATGATGACATCATCCGAAGTGAGCAGAAAGCTGTTGGCGATCTCTCGCTTGGCGCTGAAAGATTTACCGGAACCCGGCGTGCCGAGAATCAGGCCGTTGGGGTTTTTCAGCAGCTTTCTGTCCACCATGATGAGGTTGTTGGACAGAGCATTGATGCCATAGTACAGAGCTTCTTTGCCGTTCTGGAATAATTCCTGGGTGGTGAACGGCACAAAGATTGCCGTGGAACTGGTGGTCAGTCCGCGCTGAATCTCAATCTGGTTGATACCCAAGGGCAGGCAACTCATCAGCCCTTCCTCCTGCTGGAAGTCCAGCCTTGTCAGCTGGCAGTTGTATTTCTGTGCGATACTGGATGCCTGGAACACATTGTTGTCCAGCTGGCGGGGGTTATCCGCCGTGTTCAGCACCAGAAATGTCACAAGGAACATTCGCTCGTTGCGGCTCTGCAAATCCTGCAAGAGCTTTTTGGCCTCAACACCATAAGTGGCAAGGTCGGAAGGGATGATGTCTATGTCGTATCCTGCTCTGACCGCCTTTTTCTGCTCCTCAATTTTGGATTTATCCAGATCGGTGATTTTCCGCTTGACCGTCTTGATGGCCTTGATCTGATCCACCGACTGGATATGCAGGCTGACGATCAGGCTGGATTCCATATCCAGGAAATCAGCCAGCATCCGGTCATTCAACTCTGGGGCCAAAATTTGTACGAAGCTGACGGCTCCGTACTTTTTACCCATGCGGAACTGCTTGCCGGTGCGGAACTCAAAGGAGCTGGGGGCGATAAAGTCCTTGGTGGACAGGCCGCTGGTGGGGAGCCAGTCCCACTCAAACCGGAACGGCAGCTGCTCATCCATGTGGAAGATACCATGCAGCTGGGAAAGTCGTGCTTTGCCGTCCAGCGTTTCCGCCGCTACGCCCAGCCGCTTGAAGTTATTGAGAATGTCGGTCTCAATGCGCTCCAGACGGGGCTTGGCCGCCTTGATGCTGTCCGCGTCAATGCCAAAGGTGAGATACTTGGTTTTGATAAGGCCGTTGTTGCCCTTTGCCAGCTGGTTTTGCAGCATGGTGGTGTACTCCACCCGGATACTGTCAAAATCATCCCTTTGAAGGGGGATGTTGATGGCGCGGGCAAAGGTTTCCTCCGATGCTGCAAGGTTCAAAAAAGACAGCTCAAACTGAATCGAGCTGTCGAAGTAGTTGAGGAAATCGCACCAGCCCTCGAAGATCGCGGTTTTATCCTCGTTTTGCGAAAGCTGATAGTTGATGTCCTGAAATTGAATGGTTTTTGTGTAGTGACCGTCTGATACCCGGCAGATACCATCCGGCCACATCCGTTCATAAGGGATGCTGTCCTGCGCGGATTTTTCCTTTTTGTCCGTGCGGTTGGCGCGGGCAATGGCAGCTTCAATCTGCTTTCTGTCGGCGCGGGACAGCTTTTTCTTTGTTTTGACCGGCTGCACAGCTTTTTCCTCGTTTTTTCCGAACAGCTGGTGCAGCCAGTTTTTGATTGCCGTAAACAATGTGTGACACCTCCTCGTCGAGATTTGCCTGCCGCTGTAACACGGCATAGAAGTTTTTGGTGCGGTAGGGGCGCTGCCTGGGGCGGATCACCGTGACGCGAATGATATTGCCCACAATCTTTTCCAACGGCTGGCCATGCTTTTCGTACATCGCCAGCAGGAAGAAGGGCAGCATCACGAACATCATGCAAAGGGCTGCCGTACTGTTTCCGGCAGAGCCACGGAGCAGAAAGAACAGCGGTACGCCCAAAAGCACCCCTCCGCCGAAGCAGACTAACTGCCGCTTGGTTAAGTTAAAAGCAACCTTGGTTTTGACTTTGGTCAGGTCTTTGGGTACAGGTACATAGGCCATAGAAACTCCCTCCTTTATGAAAATGAAACAGAACTGTCCACCTCGTTGCCCCATACATCCCAACCGGGTGTGGCTTGTCTGGCGAACAGCTCAATACGCGGCAAATCACCCATAAGCTGCACAATTCGTTCTCTTACCTCATGTGGCTTTTTGGAATGTTCCTCAATATGAGAAAGAATAACTTGATGAACACCTGCGTTAATTCGTTTGGGGTTCCCTTTGGTAGCTAAGATACAAAACTCCACATTTGAGCGAGTCCAATATCCCATTCCCCAAAATAGACTATCTGCTTTTTTGTTTTGCTTCACCCAAGCAAAAGCGATTGTCTTATAGGTAAATCCCCATGCGCGAAGCACAGAAATCCCTTCCAGTAAACAAGGATTTGTCACCCAAAGAAAAAGCATGCAATTTTTGTCTGCTAAATCACCAACAGGTAAGGCGCAAATATCGTCAACACTCATAGTGGGGTAGTGACTTTCTGCGCTTCGCCCCATTCCTTTTTTTGAATATACATGGTATCTCCAAGGTGGATCAGCATAAATAATTTGATATTTCTTCATGTATCCTCCTTAATGAGCCTGAAATACGGCTTTTGCAAGGCTTCCGGTCTTAAAGAGCGTAAAGCACAGTAAAACCGTATAACCCACACAGCTCCAGATCGCCATAATCACATCTTCCTCCGTAGCGATGTCCTGCACCAGCACAGCATAAATTGCCACGCAGACGATGATGAGAAACGCCTGAAAGCCCAGCGCCATCAGGGAGCGCAGATAGTTCTGGCCCATGCCGCCCCATTCCTTGCCCATCATGGCAGCCATGGGGATGGGCGCAACGGATGTCACAAGGTAAATTTCAATCATACGGCCATAAATCACGATGAAGATGCAGATATACAGCGCCCACATGGTAACGCCGATAAACATACTCTGGAACCAAAGCCCGAACAGCGGACCCAAATCCATTTCCATCAGCCGGGGTTCCATATCCGTGAGGATGGAGGAAATATCAATGGCGGTATCCGAAGAAATGATGCCGGATGCCTGTGCCACCACACTCTGCGCCATATCGAACACGCCCATGACGATATTCCATGTATTCGTGACAAGGAGTATGGCTGCGGCTGACTTGAACACCCACTTGAAAATCATCCAGGTGTCCACATCATGCAGGTTGTTTTTGTCGGTAATCATCTGGATCAGTTCCAGCGTCATTACAATCGCCAGAATCACACCGGCGATGGGAACCATGATAGAGTTGGAAAGGTTCTGGATCATGCTGAAAATACCGCCGTTCCAGCCCTGTGGCGTTTGCCCAACCTGCACGGATATATCTCCGACCTGCTGGTTTACAGAATCGAACATCCCGGACAGGTTGCCCATAATGCCGCCTACCAGCATTTCTTTCAGCCAATTTGTCAGGGCTTCAAGTAAGAAATCCATACGGTGTCAACCTCCTTTCCGCCGCCCCCGCAAAACTGCGGGAACGGCAAGGATTTCATACGGAGACGCTTAGACAGAGAAAAGCCCGGAGAGCAGAGGTACAAGGACCATACCAACAACAGCTACACCAGCACCGGCCATGAGCTGCTTCATGCCCTGTGATTTGGCGCCAGGGTTGTCGTTTCCGTAACCTTCCAGCAGGTTGATGACGCCCCAGATACCAAGACCGGCACCGAGCGCGATAACGAGGGTCTGAAGAACGGTGATTGCCTGTTCAAAAAATGCCATATAGTTTGTTAGCCGGAATCTGATTAAAAAATAGGTTTGTCATGTTTCATAGGCATACAAAAGCCGGAACAATCTGCCGCCCGGTTTCCGGGGGCATGATTCCGGCTGTCCTCCTTTTTCATTATTTTTTCTTGCGATTGTCCGCTTTGTACGCCAATGGCCCCAAAAGGGCAGTTGCGGCGAATAGATAAGACCACTCCTTTCATAGCGGAACAGATTTAAGCGCCCTGAGTATCTACTTCGTACACGTCGCAGACCTCATTGGGCTTGAGTTTCAGCCGGGTGGACAGGAACGCTTCAATGTCAAAAGTGTTCTTGTCGCTTGCGTCGGCTGTGTATTTGAAATTGGGGTGCTTGGTGATGTCATACTTGTCCGAGAGGAAAGGCCGCACACCGCGCAGCTGGAGGATGCACTTGCCGCCGTCCATAACAGCAAGCTCATCCTGGCTCATCAGCTCTTTCCCCAATTTCTGATAGTTGAGCGAGTGGGAGGTCTCCCGTCCACGGCTCTCTCCGGTGTTGTAGGTGTCGATGGTTTCCTTGCCCAGCACGGCAGCCAGCTCTTTGAGGGTAGTCGGCTCTTTACCGCCCAGGAAGATGGAGGTATCCATATTGCCGATGATGGTATCGGCGTTGTCCTTGTAGATGGCTTTCAGCTGGCTTTGCGCCTGCAAGACCAGACAGGCGGAGATCTCACGGCTTCGGATGGTAGCAACCAGCTTTTCCAGTTTGGGAATCTGGCCGATGTTGGCGCACTCGTCGATAAGGCAGCGCACATGGATCGGCAGCCGCCCGCCGTACACATCGTCGGCTTTTTCGCAGAGGAGGTTGAATAACTGGGTGTAGCACATGGAAATGAGAAAGTTAAAACTGTCATCCGTATCGCTCATAATAAGGAACAGGGCAGTTTTCCGGTCTCCCAGAGTGTCCAGCTCCAGCTCATCGTAGGAAGTGACCTCCCGCAGCTCGGCAATATCGAACACAGCAAGGCGCGCACCGCAGGAAATCAAAATCGACTTAGCGGTTTTGCCAGAGACGAAAAGTCAAGGACTTTTTCATCAAATTCAAAAAGAAGTCACATTTTGCGGACTTCCTCACGGAGCATACGCTTGATTTTGTCCTCCATCGTCTCTTTTGCGGTCTGGCTGAAATGGACACGGACGATATAGGTTGTCTT
>NZ_CAXTKW010000026.1:0-14776 GCF_964245105.1 Candidatus Dorea massiliensis AP6
TGGCGTTTTACCACCTCATTTTGGGCAGAAAAAAAGCAGGAGACCTTTTTCAGATTTCCTGCTCGGTGTGCCGCTGTGTAAGCGGCGGGTATTTAGTTGTGAAAGTTCGGGACAAGTTGACCCGATGTGTGTAGAATAACAAACTGGATTTATTTTTCTTTACATTTTATGCCGTAATTTCCCCTACTACCATTTTCGTAGCCCCTATATATTTCATATCTTTTTCCATTTATCTCCACTTCGTCATCGTTAATAAATGTATAAGACTTACCATTTTCTTCACAATACTTTGAAATTGCTTCCATAGTTTTTGCAAGAGTTGGGTAATTGGCACTATCCTCATAAGGAACCCAAAAAGCTTTTTTAAACATATAAAATACCTCCTTCTAATTTGTTAAGTAATCCACGAATTTTCAAAGCGTTATAAAATAATAGTATCATACAGCTTCGCAAAAATCCACTTATAACTTCAAACTTGTCGGCTGGGAACAGCTTGCAACGCAAGGTGTCCCCAGATGGCAAGTCCACAAAAGGGTAGCTGGTGGTAGCCAGCGCAGGGGAAGCGTAGCGTCCCCTGTATGATTTGGAGCAGACCATGACTGCGGAAAATCACAGCCCTCCGGCGAGGAGCCTTCGGAGAACGCAATGCGCCAACCTCTGGGTGGTGTATAATTGCGCCCTTAGTAAACTAAGGGGGTTCCGGCATCTCCCGTTCCAGCAGTTTTTTCAATAGTTCCTGCGTGTCCTGTCTGTGAAAAATGAGTTTCAACAACAGCATGACATCATCATCTGTCAGGCGTTCCGGCTCTTGCAGAAAACTTTCCAGCATACCGCCACGGGTACAGAGCCGGTGCGTCCGTTCCTTTCGGGTAAGCTGTTTCAACTGGTGCTGCAATGCCTTTTCATCATTGATGGCTTTCCGCAGTTTCTTTTCGCTTTTTTCCAACTCCCGATTGAGTTTTTCCAGCTTTGAGGTATCAGGCAAGGGCAGCGTCCTCCTTTCCCGGTATCAGCACATAAATCCGGTTTGGTTCTCCAATGCCCTGACGCACCCGCATGATAAGTCCGGCAGTTTCCAGTTCATTCAGAGAACGCTTGACCGTCATGGAGCTGCGGGACAGGACTGCGGCAATGGCTGTGACAGGGAAGCAGACAAAGAGGATTCCGTTCTCGTCCTCCTGCCCTTTGGAGAGCATAGCGTCCAGCATCCGGCAGTACATGACCTTTGCGGTGCTGCTGACTGGAAATCCTGTCAACGCTCTGGGAAAAGGCATACAGGGCGGCAATGGTGTGTCTATCGTCATAAATTCAAAATTCATTCTGTGTGTTCCTCCTTTTTCTTTGCTCGTTTGGATAAATAACAGGGGCAGTCAATCACAACCGCCCGGAAGCTCTGCTTGCACCCATGCTGGCATTTCCGGCATAATTCGTTGTAAGTGACACGCCCCCGGTCATTGAGGTAAAAGGAAAGCTCATACTTCCTCTTTTTGCTCATTCTCGGCATATTGCGCTTCCTCCCGTTTTAGTGTATGGTTTCGGGGCGATTTTCGGTAAAATTACAGCCATAGAGCCGCTTAAAATCTCCCGAAGTATCAGCGATAGGGTAGACTGTCCCCCTATCAGATTGTTGTGTTTCGGTATCATTTCGGTGTCAGTTCGCCAGTTCTCCCCGGTGTCGTTCCTCCCCTGAATCTCACAGCGGCGTATCGCTCCCTTTGGTACGCTCGTTTTGGTCAGGGTTCCTCCATATCCCTGCCAAAATTCATGGCGCTACATCGCCGGGGAAGCATATCCCACACAGGCTGGTCATTCGATTGGAATAATCCATCGATGAACTACCTGTATCATAGAACATTTTTGTGCCCTGTGCCGTATGTCCACAAAGTAGGAATTAAGGGTAAAAATCAGAAATTTCCACGATTACGGAAAGTGTGATATAATCCAGATAAGCGGCAGCAATGAAACCGTTGGAAAGGAGCGTGTGCCCATGAAAGGAGCAACAAGCATACAGGAACGCCTTTGGGAACTCCGCAAGGACAAAGGCTTAAATCTGGAAGAACTATCAAAACTAACGGGTATTTCTAAATCAGCCCTTGGCAGTTATGAAAAAGAAGATTTTAAGGAAATCAATCATGGCAACCTTATCACGCTGGCAGACTTCTATGGGGTTTCCGTCGATTATCTGCTGTGCCGGACAGAGAACAGGGAGCAGATCAACACGCCACTGACGGAGCTGCATTTGAACGATGAAATGGTTGCACTTCTGAAAAGCGGTCGGATCAACAACCGTCTGCTCTGCGAACTTGCCACCCATAAGGACTTTATCAAGTTTCTTGCGGACATTGAGATTTATGTGGATGGGATTGCCACCATGCAGATTCAAAACCTCAACACCCTTGTCGATACTGTCCGACATGAAATCATAGAACGGTATCGCCCTGGCGAAGATGACCCACATTTGAAAGTGCTGCAAGCCGCCCATATCAGTGATGATGAATATTTCAGCCACATGGTTCTGGATGACCTAAACCTGATTATCCGGGATATTCGGGAAACCCATAAAAAGGATAGTGAGAGTGCGCCCCAGACCACTGTTGCCAATGAACTGAAAGAAAATCTGGAAGCGGTCGAAAATTTCAAGGGCAGCCGTTTGGAAAAACTGGCAGTGCTTTACTGCAAGCAGCTCGGTATCAACTATAAAAATCTGTCAGATGAAGAATTTCGCTGGCTTATTCGGATTCTCCAAAAATCAAAGAAAACGGGAACGCCTATCAACCAGAGGAAAAAACGGTAAAGGAAAACCGCTGTTGCATGGTTTGTTGGATTCCATGTAGCAGCGGTTTGTGCTGTGGTTATTCAGTTGAAATTTTGAAGTGGTAAGTTGTATATTATAATTTCATATTACCATGGAAAAACAAAGTAAAATACCAAAGCACTAATTACCGAAGCGATTAGAAAAAGCTTCTTACTTTTTGCTTTTTTATAGAACATGAAAAGAAAAATTAGTACTCCTATTACATCCATCAATAACTGAAATAGGAATGTATGATGCCCTAAAAAGTAAATAAAAATTACAATTGCTTCTGCGGCTAAAGCACCTACTGGCAGAGAATATAATATAGAATTAAAAATATGTTCTTTATTCCAGTAATATAAGATAAACGCTGCTATTGCACAAGGGATTGAACAAATAGTAAATAATATAAATAGTGAAGTACGAAAACCACCAGAAAATAAAGGTATGAATGTTCCTAATATTGCTTGTAATCCATAGAAACTCAATGTCATTCCAAACATATATAAAAACGAACTAATCCCTGCACAAATGTTTGAAGTACTTGCTAAAACAATGATGGTATTGGTAATAATCCAAAATCCCAATAGTGTTTGAATTGACGAAAAACTCCATAATGTATCAGCTGGGCAATAATCTGTAAGCCTGCAAATACATCCGACTAAAATACCAACCCAAAAAATTGTTATATAGGATTTCATACTATGGGTTAAGGTTTTGTTCATAAATTTCCTCTCCTTCAGCTTTCAGTTTGTAATTGTCATTCTGACATACCGTTTATGAATAAACCATCTCATGCAAAATAATTTCTTCTGCCCGGTTGTGAATGTTATTGCAACGCTGCACCCATTCCATTTGAGAAGTACGCTTCAATTCCTCAGTCACGCCCTCGGCAGCTTTCATCTGCTCCATGATGGTGTCTAACCGTTCCTGTGCCTGTTCGTTCAGGTCTGCAAGGTATGTCCATAACTTCCCGGTCAGTGTCAATGTGTTCAATCTGGCTGGGTGGACTTCTCTTAAATATTCCCGGTGCATCCGTCCGTACTTTCCGATAGGGCGGTGTTCCTCCGGCAGCTTCAAATCTGGGATATAATAATCCCCAACAAGGATATAATCAATTCCGTTTTCCGTTATTCTTGGTTTCAATTCGCTCATGTTCCTTACCTCCTGTGGAAGCAGGCTCGTCTGGTACTAACTCAATCACATCGGTAATCTCACAATTCAGCGTTTCGCAGATACGGGCTAATGTATCCATGCTGATGTGCTTTCCCTCTTTGCTCATGTTGGCAATCATATTCGTTGTCATACCGGCGGCAAGCCTTAAATCTTCTTTTCTCATATCACGCTCTAACAGTGTATGCCAGAGTGGTTTATAGCTGATGTGCATATTATTTTCCTGCCTTTCTATCCATACCACCGGGGCGGCTGCCCCGGCAGGAACTTTTCTCTTATTATAGCACCAATCTTGTGAAACCACAATTTATTCTTGTAGCCTGCCGCTGATACCGTCTGGATTGTGCTTTTCCTTTCTTTTTTGTTCCCTTTAATTAGCCATGAACTGCTTCATGCCCTGGCTCTTTACTTGTGTGTGGTAAAGAAGCAATAGAAGTGTAAAATTTTTTGCCGTTCCCATCCGGCACTTAGCTACTGTGTCGGATAGGTCGGGCATTATTCGTCGGGAAGTTCTACCTTGCCGACAAAGCTGTAATAAATATCAATGTCCTGTCTGCGTGTGCCGTTCTCGTCATAGCTGCACTCATGGACAACGATTTTTTCAATAAACTCCCGTAGCAGGGTATGGGTCAATTCCTCAAAGCTGGTGTACTTGCGGACAACTTTCATAAACTTTTCCGCATTAACCGTGGCTTCCTGTGCCTTTGCCAGTTCCGCTTGCAGTTCGACGGCACGGCTCTTGACCTGTTTCTGTTCGGCTTCATAGTCTGCGGAAAGTTCCGCAAAGCGTTCATCAGAAATACGCCCAGTCACACTGTCCTCATAAAGCCGCTTGAAGATAGCGGACAGCTCCGCAATCCGCTTTTCGGCTGCGTCCAGTTCCTTTCGCTTGGCAGCGTTCCGGCGTTTGCCGCCGTCCTCGTTCTGCTCGATCAGCAGCTTCATAAACTGCTTTTCATGCTTGGCTGCATAGCTTGTCACTTTCCGCAGATTGGCGGTCACACCCGCAGCCAAAAGGTCGGTGCGGATAAAATGTGCGGTGCAATCGTGGGTACGCTTCTTGTAGTTGCCGCAGATGTAGCAATCCTGTTTTCGGGTTTTGTTCTCGTATCTCTGCTGATAGAGGACGCTTCCACAATCGGCGCAGAACAGTAAGCCGGAGAATAGACCGACTTCATCATAGCGGTTTGGACGCTTGCGCTGCTTGCGTAATTCCTGCACACGCTCCCATGTGGCAAGGTCAATGATTGGCTCATGGGTATTCTCGAAAATGACCTGTTTTTCTTCGGGATTTTCCACGCTTGATTTGACCTTGTAGGACACTTTCTCGGTCTTGAAGTTTACCGTATGCCCCAGATATTCCTTGCGTTCAAGGATATGGACAATCGTGTTGGTCGCCCACTTGTAGGGATAATCGGGGTAGTAACGGCGTGTGCTGCCTGTCCTGCGGTATTCCAATGTACCCGGTGTTGGAATTTGCTGCTCGGTCAATATACGGGCGATTTTGGTTGGACCGTTCCCGGCAAGGCACAAGCTGAAAATCTGCTTGACGACCGGGGCAGCTTCTTCGTCCACGATAAAGCGTCCGTCCTCGCCTTTGAGATAGCCATAGACCGGCTGACTTGTGATAGGCTTGCCACTCATGCCTTTGCTGCGGAAAACTGCCTTGATTTTCTTGCTCGTATCTCTCACCATCCATTCGTTGAAGATATTACGCAGAGGGGCAAAATCATTGTCGCCCTGTGCGCTGTCCACTCCATCGTTGATAGCGATAAAGCGAACGCCCCTTTGTGGGAAAATCATGTCCGTATACATTCCCACTTGGAGATAGTTTCGCCCTAATCTCGACATATCCTTGACAATGACCGTTCCGACTTTCCCGGCTTCAATATCCGCAAGCATGGCTTGAAAACCGGGTCTTTGGAAGTTCGCACCGGAGTACCCATCGTCCGTGTACCATTGGAGATTGGTAAAGCCGTTCTGTTTTGCATAGCTTTCCAAAATACGCTTCTGGTTGGAGATGGAATTACTCTCGCCCTGCAATTCATCTTCATGGGATAATCTCGGATAAAGGGCAGTAATGAGGTTTTGGGTTGTCTGTCTAATCATGGTTTCCTCCATTTCCGACAGCCAGCCCCACTATTCCGTAAGGAAATTATATCACACGGGGCGGCTGTCTGTATAGCTGGTAAATGTGAATTTTGCTTCTTTATCGCCCGTCATTATGACGATTTTTTGGAATTAGGCTTGTCATACAGTATAACTTGGCTTGTGTGTAGCTGCGGTTTCCGCTTCAAGCACTTTCATCATCTTGTCGGCTGCGGTGGCTGTGGTATCTTTCTTGAAAAAGCCGGACACAACAAGCACGGTGTTACCCATGCGAATCTCCGTCACGCAGTCCGGGCGGCGGTCGGTGCGGTCATTGTTATTCTGTTTGTTTTCTGTCATAGGCAACTCCTTTCACTTCAACAGTTCTTTTAGTCCATTGAGCTTGGTTTGTGCCGTTTCCTTTCGGAAGTTCTCGCCTGTAAAGAGGATAGGCAGACACATTTCAAGCACTCGGTCATAGATACGGGCGTGGGCGGTGTCCTGTGGATTTTGCAGTTCCGTAAGGCTTAGATTGGTGGTGACAATCAGCAGCTTTCGGCTGCGGTATCGGCTGTCAATTACATTGTAGACCTGTTCCAAACCGTACTCTGTGCCACGCTCCATACCAAAATCATCAAGTATCAGCAGAGGGAAACGGCAAAGACGCTCGATATATTCGTTTCGCCCCTCAAAGCTGGCAGTTAAATCATTCAGTATCGCAGAAAAGTTTGTCATGCGGACGGAGATTTCCTGTTCCATAAGGGCATTGGCAATGCATCCGGCAAAATAGCTTTTTCCTGTGCCTACCTTGCCCCACAAGAGCAGACCATAGTTGTTTTCTCTCATCTGCTCCCAATGCTCCACATATAAATGTGCCTTGCTCATCTGCGGGCATTTGCCGTTGTCATGTGCAAAAGTCCATTCCTGCATGGTGAGGTCGGTAAAGCCCCGGCGTTTCAGTTCCATAACGGTGTCAAGGTGTCGTCTGCGTTCCTCGGCGGATTCACATTCCAAACGCTTCTCCCGTTGGCAGTCACATTCTGTCGGGTGCTTGTCATGCCCCAACCATGCGGCGGTTTCTTTGGGAAAGTAGGCTTCTTTCGCCGTGCGGCACTTGCCGCAGTAAAGCAGACCGTCCTCGCCCGTGTAGTCCTCCGGCTCTGCGGTAGTAGTCATCATATTCAAAACGGTATCGGTAAAAAGTTCAGTCATAAACTCTCGCCCTCCTTAAAGGTGTAATCGGGTATGCCTTTTTTCGGCGGTTTCTTGGCTTCGTCCTCCTGCGCCCACTTGTATATCGTGGCTGCATGACTGCGGTATTTCGTTCCTTTGGACGCTATATGAGTAGATAAGCGGTCAATATAATACTCCCATTTGTCGGGCAGTTCCGCTTTCAGCTCGTCCAGTTCCGTATCGGAAAGAAAAACATTGTTGTATCTGCCATAGCTGCGGGCGGGGGCTTGTCCCGTTTCTAACTCTCTCTCTTTTTCTATCTCTATATCTATCTCTTTCTTTATCTCTATCTCTGGTGGACGAATGTCGGACAAATGTCCGCCGTTTGTCCGGGGTGGTGGCAAAGCCTTGTTTGCAAGCCTTGCCGCCCGTTTTCGTTCCGCTTCGGTAGAGGATTGCCCTATCATCAGTTCAATATCGGTCATGTAGAGCAAGCCGCCGTGTAGCTGCTCCACAAGCCCCAACTGCTGAAAAATCCCTAACGCCCGTTCCACCGTGCCTACCTGCTGACGGGTAAGAGTGGCGATCATCTGTGCTGTGTAAGGGATATTCTCGTCAAGCTGCAACTTGCCGCCGTTTTTCAGCGATTTTAAGTACAGCTTCAAGAGAATGTTGGAATAGAGAATACCGTCCGGCATACTCTCCAACAGCACGATAGCGTCATCATCAAAATAGCTTTCTTTCAGTTTGAGGTAGTAATATTTGCGGTTATCTGCCATAGGCGGTGTCCTCCTTTGGTTTCCAACGCTTGGAGTAATACCGGTGGCAGAGGATAATCACGGCTCGGAAACTCTGCTTGCAATCGTGGGTGCAGCCCCGGCAAAGGTCGTTATAGGTAATTCGGTTTCGGTGGTTGAGGAAAAAGCTCCATTCAAGCTGCCGTTTGTTGCTCATGCGTGGCATTGGTACGCTCCTTTCTGCCGTTTCCGTGGGTATCACGGATAGGGCGGGAAAACTGTATTTTCTCGGTATCATTTTCGGGGATTTTTTGCCCTGTACGCCCTGTTTTGAGGTCGGGGAGTATTGCGGATAGGGGTAATGGCATATCCCTGTTTTTGTTTGGTTTCGGTATCATTTCGGGGCGGTTTTTAACGCTCCTGTTCATGCTTTTTCTGTCTGCTCGGTTCGCCGTGGTGCATTTGGGAAAGATTGCTTTTCATGGTCTGCAACTCCCGGACACGCTCTTTATTTGCCCGGTACTCGTTGTAAAGGGCGTTCTTCTCGGCGGTAAGCTGCTCGATTTCAGCCTGCAACGATTTATAGGTGGGCAGCTTGGTAATGCCTTTTTGCCGAAAATATCTTACGGCTGCGTCTGCTATGATAAAGTCGCTTTCATGCTTTTCCCGGTAGGCTTTGCGTGCCTTATCGGTTTTCTGCTTTTTCAATCCGTCACGCACATCTCTTGTCTTGGCATAGGCAAGCACCTGTTTCTGCAAGTCCTTTTTCTCACGGATAGCCGTTTCAATGGGCTTCAGCTTGGCGGTGCTGCTGTGTAAATCCGCATTGGCAGACACAAGGGCTGCGTCCAGTTCATCCGGGGTAAAGCCGTATTGCTCCATAGCGGCAACGGTAGCCGCCATCTGTTTGAGATTGTGGACAGCCGCCCAACGGTCATAGCCGATACCTTTTCCCTCGGCTCGCTTCGCCGCACGGTCAACCATTCTCTGTATGTTGCCTGTCGGGGCGATTTTCTGCGTTTTTCCTCGCTCTGTGCGGTTTGTTTCAGCGGTATGGTATTCGAGTATGGGTGCGGTCTTTTCGGCGGCTCTGTGGGTGTTCTGCTCCAAAAGGGCAAGAACGGCGGCACGGTCAAAATCATCTCCCAGTTTTCGGGCAGTAATGGGTTTCGTCCTGTCCGGGGTAAGGTAGGACAACCGCCCTCGGCTCTCTTTGACGATCACACCCTGCCGCAGAAGTAAAGCGGAAAACTCGTCAAAGGTAGTAGCTTCGCTCATGGCGTTCCGTATGGTCTGCCGTAGCTTCGCCTTGTCGGTTTCAAACTTGGTCTGCTTTGCAGGCTGCCCCTCGGCTGCAAGGGTGGCACTTTCCTTGTCAAGTTTGGCTTGTCCTTTCTTCTGCGCCCAATACTCACGCTCGGTAATGCGGTTTTTACTGCCATGGAGCAGGTCGATTTGATAGAGATTTTCCCGGTGGCACATCTCCATGACCTCGGCTTTGAAGTATTCCATAGCAGCGTCCGTGCAGCGATGTTTGCACCCGGCACGGGTATCTGCCGGTCTGTCCATGTAGGGCAGCAAGGGTACTTCCTCAATACGCAGAGAATTGATAACGATATGAACATGGATATTGCCGCTGTGGTTGTGTCCGTCCGGGTGGGTGCAGACAATGGCTTGGTGTCCGGGGAAATGCTCGGCACAAAATTTCTCGCCCAATGCTTGCGCCCGGTCTACGGTCAAGCCGTTGTCCGCTGCGTCCCGTGGGTCAAAGGAAATGATATAGTGGTGGCTTTTCACATCTTCCCGTTTTTGGTTTTTACCGTATCGGAGATTTGCCCGCATACAGGCAACGGCAAAATCTTCCTCGCCGCAGTTCAGCGTTGCTATTCTGTAATCGTCCCTCGGCACAAGCCGCCCGGTTTCGTCAAGGGTGGGCTTCATGGTAAACTCGTCATGCTCAAAGGTTAGATACTGCTCGGCTGCACCGTAGTCCGCATTTTTAGAGCTGATATGCTTGAATGTTGCCAACAGCGTCACCCACTTTCTGTAAGACTTCAAACTTTAGGGCAGCAAGGTCGGAAACCGCCGCCCGTACTTCCCCGGCAAGCTGCGGATAGGGACTGTGCCACTCGTTCAGCGTCCGGGCTATCTGGTTTAAGTTGCCGCCGATCCTGCCGTATTCGGCGGTCAGCTTCCCGACAGCGGCAAGCAGCTCGTCGTTGACGGGAGAAACGGTTATGATGGGGCGTATGGCTGCCCCGATTATGGCTTGCCGGATAAACTCGGCTTGGCTCATGTTGTAAGCAGAAAGCCGCTGGGCAAACTCGGCGTATTCTTCCTCGGTCATGCGTGTTTTGACTACCCGGCTGCGGTGCGGTGTGTTGTATCGTTTTCGCATGGTAAAACCTCCTTTCTGTGCGTGGTGTCCTCTCACTAATAGGAGAAAAACGGGGTGTGAAGCGGAACTGTTTTTGAAAAATCCGAAAAAATATTTTGAGGGATTTTTAAGCGGCGCAAGCCGCATAAGCAGGGTTTGGGGAAGGCACTCCCCAACAAGATTCCCGCAGGGGCAAAATGAGCGAAAAGCGAATTTTGGTACTGCGGTAGAATCTTGCTCTAAGAAAAGCACGCTCCGGCTCGGCGTACTTTTTGCTCAATTTCTCCTGTTATGTCCTACTACGGACAACTTGCAATTTTGCCAAACGGAACGGCAAACCTTTTTCAATGCCGCACACTTTAGGAGAAATGGGCGCAAAAAAAGCAGCAAACCTTTTTCAGATTTACTGCTTGTATGTGCCGCTGTAATGGGCGGCGGTTATTCAGTTGTATCGGGCGGGGATACTCGGCTAAAGCGAAACTTAAATAACGCTTTCAGCAGCGTTTCCGTGATGAAGTCCTCGGCTTCCTTGTCAGCTTGTCCGCTGATACGGGAAGCATAGCGTATTCGCCGCCCATAATACTGCAATACGGTGTTGACCGCTTCCGGCTCGCCGCTGGTAGCCTGTACGATTGTGTCATAGGGGAGAAGCTCGTTATTCCTCATGCGCCAGTCCCTCCATTTCCTCGTAAAGCTGCTGTATGGCTTTTCGGATATGGTAGCCCGCTGCACTGCGGCTGCGTCCGTACCGTCTGCCGATTTCATGCTGCGGCATACGCTTAAAAAAGGACAGATAGAGCATTTCCTGCTTCTGCGCTGGCAGACGGGAGAGGGCTTGTACCAGCAGCCCATTGCTTAGGATAACGGTATCGCCGCAAAGATGGACGATGTATTCCTCGTCCGGCTCCGGGGCTTTGAAATATTCATCTGTCGTGCCTAAAGGATAGTGCTTTTCATCTGTGATGTAGTCAAGGGATATTTCTCTTTTGTGTTTCCTGCTCCATGTCCGCAGCGCTGTGTAGCTGGCATTGCGGATAACAATTTTACAAAAAGCGTGGAATGTGTACTCGATATGCTCTTTGTATTCTTCTGTGCAAGTCATAGGAAATCCCCCCTTCCCTCCGCAAAGAGTTGTGGCTGGTTGATAGTTGCTTTTTATGATGACAAAGGGCGGCAGCACTTTTT
Source organism: Candidatus Dorea massiliensis AP6 (assembly GCF_964245105.1). NCBI lineage: Bacteria > Bacillati > Bacillota > Clostridia > Lachnospirales > Lachnospiraceae > Dorea > Candidatus Dorea massiliensis. Next base: position 11,528 of record NZ_CAXTKW010000026.1, read on the forward strand.
GCTGTCGCCCCTTGATTACCCATTTGCGAAACCGGGCGGGGCTGTCAACGGCGGGCTTTAGCCCGTTCATCTTGACCGTTGACTGCTCCGGCTGGGTTTGCTATTTGTGTTTTAATCACTTACCTAAAGAAATTATTTTTCTTTCCACGACTTTTCAAGAAAATCTGTTAATTCTGGGATTTCCATCTGTTTTAGACCAGTTATATTTCCATTTCTATCTCTTTCTGTAATAATGCCAATATCACCGTTTGCAGAGTGTACCTCAGTTCCTTCAAAAGTTCCATCGGTAGCCCGGTTATCAGCAAAATAGCAGACTGACTTACCATTAAAAAACAGCTGGTTTTCGTCAGAATTATAGGTTAAACCGTATTGCTCATACTGTTCTAAGTTATTAGCAGTTTCTTCGTAAATCTGTTTGTTGATTAGTTCATTAAATGCCTTTTGTTCTTCCGTAAGCCCTTTTTCATAGTCTTGGTCAGTGGTATCCCGAACATTTTCAGCTTTGCTTTTTTCAGGTTGAGTTGAAGAAAAAACAGCATATACGCCACCAACCATCAAAAGCATTACGGCAAGAGTGAGAATAGGAACAATTATTTTTTTCTGTTTCATCATAATATTAAATCCCTTCTTTTTGCAAGTTGATAAGTATAGTATAGTGTTTTCCTCCTTTCACCCATAAGAGCAGCACCATCACAGAATGTTACACATGATTTGCAGTTTTTTAAGCTCTAAAGTATAAAGAGTAGCTACCTCACACAAAGATAGCTACCCTCAAATTTTATGCAGCTTTACTCGAAAATATCTTTTGGTGCAGTAGGTAATAAATCGCCTTTCTTCCAAATAAGCTCACAATTATTAGGTGTACCATAATATACAGCAATGTAGTCCTTTTTTTCATGGTTAAACCCATAATTCATTATTTCGGTTTCTCCATCGGATAATTCTTCTTTGATAACCGTTCTTAATACAGAAATATACAAGTTTCTATTTTCGTCTGTGTAAGTCTTAATTGTTCCTCCACAGTATCCGTCAAGTAGTTCTAATCTAAAAGTAATCTGTTCATCGGTCAGTGAATATGCCGAGATTGAAATTTGCTCTGGGCTTACCATGCTATTTTGTCTTATAAACAAGGCATAATATGTTCCAAATATCGCTGTAAGGACGATAGTCGTTATTACAATTCCTATGATAAATGACCTTAATAGTGAACGTTTCCATGAATGTGCCATCTTCCCCATGACACTGCTTTGTATGCTTTCAGCATTTTCCTTTGTATCAACCACACATTCTGTTTTTAGCTTCTGAAAAATATTGGAACACTTTTCACATTCCTGCAAATGCTCCTCAATCATTTTTCTGCTGTCTGCTGAACAAACTTCATCATAATACAGCGGCAACATATCTTGAATGATGTCGCATGAAATTTTACTCATAACTTTCCTCCTTTACTTGTTCAATGATTTTTAATTTAGCTCTATGAAAGGTTACTCTTGCCCAACTTTCTGTTTTACCAAAAAGTTTTGCTATATCCTGATAACTTAATTCTCCTAACACCCGTAAAGAAAAGACTTCCTTATATGGCTCTGGTAAATTGTGTAGCAGTTTATGTATTCCAAACGCCTGCTCTCTTTGTCCTAACAAAATCTCTATGGAATTAGTATCAACTATTTCATTCTCTACAGAATTAAGGTCGATATTTCTTTTCCTGTGCTTCTCATACAAGAAAAATGAATGCTTCGCAATTTGGCACAGCCAAGTCGTTATTTTACAGTCACCTCGAAAGTTCTCATAGCTTTTCATAGCCTTAAAAAAAGTATCTTGCGCTAATTCTTCTGCAAGTTCTTCATCGTGGCAAAGAGCTAACAGATATTTATATACATCTTCAAAATATAAGGTATATATGTCACTAAAATTAGGGGTATTCAATTATGCACACCTCCTTTCAGCAATAAGAGTAGGCAAGTAACATTTTGTTACAAAAAATATTTGAAGATAACATCAACAAAATATATTATAGCGTGACCGTGTTTGATTTTCAATTTCTGTAAATGCAGAAACATGGAGTGTTCCCCAAATTATACGGAATAGCAGGGGTACTGTCATATCTAATTTATTGTTGCTTCTTTACCAACCATGAGCATTTGCACCGGGGTTGTCGTTGCCGTAACCTTCCAGCAGGTTGATAACGCCCCAGATACCGAGACCGGCACCGAGCGCGATAACGAGGGTCTGAAGAACGGTGATTGCCTGTTCAAAAAATGCCATATAGTTTGTTAGCCGGAATCTGATTAAAAAATAGGTTTGTCATGTTTCATAGGCATACAAAAGCCGGAACAATCTGCCGCCCGGTTTCCGGGGGCATGATTCCGGCTGTCCTCCTTTTTCATTATTTTTCTTGCGATTGTCCGCTTTGTACGCCAATGGCCCATAGAGGGCAGGTGCGGCGAATAGATAAGATCACTCCCTTCTAAAGCGGAACGAAATTAAGCGCCCTTTGTGTCTACTTCATATACATCGCAGTCCTACCAGATCCAGAGCATCTTTGATGGCATGATTGTTTGGTACGCCCCGCAGGGTAGCAAAGATACGCAGGTTCTCTGTGCCGGTCAGATTGGGATAAAAGCCGGGAGACTCAATCAAGCTACCAATACGGGGCAGCAATTTCTTTTCATTCCCCTGCAAGGGTTTCCCCCAGATTTTGACCTCCCCGGAAGTCGGCTTCGTTAAGCCCAACAGCATTTTCATGGTAGTGGTTTTTCCGGCTCCGTTTCTGCCCAGCAGACCATAAATTCTCCCACGCTTCACATGGATATTTAAGTCAGCCACACTCTTTTGTGAGCCATATTGCTTCGTCAGATTTTTTGTTTCAATGATGTAATTTGTATCCATATTCAAAACCTCCTGTTCTGTAAGGTATTCTATCACGCCAACCTTGCATTAACCTTGCCGCAACCTTGCATTAACCTTGCAATTTGAAATCCGGCAAAAATGACAAAGGTTCCCGCCATAAAGACGGGAACCCGCTTAAATCTCCAAAGGAAAAAGCAACATAAATTCAGTTCCTTCTCCCGGAAAGCTTTCAACTGTTATGCTTCCACCCATCTTTTCTACAAGCTGATGGACAATAGAAAGACCAAGTCCGCTTCCTTTTTCGGAGCGTCCTTTATCACACTTATAAAGCCGTTCAAATATGTGTTTCAAATCGTCTTTCTCAATTCCTACTCCATTATCCGCCAGCAGCAGCTCCAT
>NZ_CAXTKW010000027.1:0-11690 GCF_964245105.1 Candidatus Dorea massiliensis AP6
ATGGAGCTGCTGCTGGCGGATAATGGAGTAGGAATTGAGAAAGACGATTTGAAACACATATTTGAACGGCTTTATAATTCATCCTTACAAGGTACGAAAGAAAAAGGAATTGATGATTATACAGGAAGCTATACAGCCAACTATGAGGATTTTTCAGATACAGAGTATTTGTTCGGCGGAACTTCCATAAAGCGTGAAGCGGGTAAGGATCTGTCTATTGACTGCGCGCTGGAGGTTACGGATGGAACTGCAAAAGTATTTTGGATTTCTGGAGCTGATGAAGAAGTCACTTTGCTTGAAACAACCGGAACATATAGTGATACAATTACACTCCCTGAAGGTGGAAACTATATCGGCATTGAATGTGAAAATTTCACTGGAAGCATTGAATTGAATATGGAGTAACATTCTGCCGGACGACGGCAAAAGAAAAAAAGCCGTCGTAAAGCAGACACATTTCCACGCGCCTATGAAGCGGTGGCTTTGATTTCAGAGCCGCCGTTTCTTTTCGTTTATCCTAAACCAACGACGACCTAACACCGTGTAAATCCACGGCGGCACATAGGAGGATGCCGCCGTGTCTATGTTTGCCTTTTTTCACAGTACCCATGACCTGCACCAGCTAAAAAAAGCCTGTTCCCAGCAGCGGAGCAATGCGGTCAGAAGTATGCACTATACCATGTAATTAAACAGCAAAATATATTCCATGACGCTCGTATGGCTTTATGCCGTCCGGGCGCTTTTTTGTCCCTATGGAGCCGGAACATCGGGTCAGCATGGCCCGAACTTTATCCCCGGTGCCGCGCCCCACCACCCCATTCAGATTTTCCCAAAAAAGTCTGAATGGAGGAAGGACAGATGGAAGTTACCATCAATTATAACGGACAAGCTGTGGCCGTGGAGGTCACGCTGGAAGTCTATGAATTTCTTGATCGGGCAGATCACAAAACGGAGAACCTGTTCCATGAACAGCGGCGGCATTGGGATGGCCGGGAGTTTGACGAGTACATCATTACCACCGAGGGTGTAGGAGCCTACGGCGAAACGCCGGAAGAATACCTTTGCCGCATGGAAACGCTACATGAGCTGATGGCAGTTCTGGACACCTGTACCGAGGCCCAGCGCCGCCGGTTCCTGCTCTATGCGCTTGACGGGCTGAGCCTTGCAGAGATCGGTGTGCTGTGCGGCTGCTCCAAAGTGGCTGTGTATCAAAGTGTGGAGGCGGTCAGAAAAAAATTTATAAATTTCTTTGAGAGCAGGCTTAACGAATGACCTGTTTTCTGGCTACCAAGTGAAAGGGATCATTTCCCTTATCTCAGCGAGGGGCGGACAGCGGACGAGCTGCCCGCCTCTCCGATTTTCAGGAGGTAAGCCTATGAAAACAATCAATCTGCGGTGGATGTATCCCCACTACCGGCATGACGAGTTTGTGGATGTTACGGACGAGGTATGGGCAGCGATGTATCAGGCCCAGCGGGAGATGGAGAACTATGAGCGTCGGAAAGTCTACCACCGCGCCTACTACTCTCTGGAGGCATACAGCTGGCTGGAAAATTACGCACTGGAACACAGCAGATCGCCGGAAGATATTTTGCTGGAACGAGAAGAAATGACCACCCGCCTGCACCTGATAGCAGCTCTGCCGGTGGCTCTGGCTCATGCCACTCCGACACAGGCCCGCCGTGTTCACGCCTACTACATTGCCGGTATCAAGCAGCCGGAAATCTCCCGGAGAGAGGGCGTCCACAGCAGCAAGGTCAGCGTTTCCATCCGTCGGGGTCTGCGGAATATGCGCCGCTGCTATGATGACCTTTTTCAAACAGAGTGAGGGCGTGCCTATGCAGACCATCAATCTCAAACAATATTATCCATTTTGCAAAGAGGACATTTTTGTGGAGGTGTCCGATGAGATCGTCGAAGCGTTTCTTCTGGATAAGAGAGCCGAGGCCGCCAGAGAACGCAAGATGTTCCGGTATAAGGCGTTTTACTCCCTCGATTGTAACGATGGAATCGAAAATGCTGCAATCGGCTGGGCGCAGCCATCGCCGGAGGATCATCTGATAGAAAAAGAAGAATTAGCCGAATACGAAGAACTGATACGGCGATTGTATGAAGCCATTTCTTCCCTGCCGCCTATGCAGGCTCGCCGTGTCCACGCCCGCTATATGCTGGGTATGAAAGTGAAAGATATTGCCGCAATGGAGGGTATCACACCATCACAGGCGGGAAAATCCATCCACGCTGCACTGCGGAGGCTGCGCCGGTACTTTGCGCGTCAGAAATGGACGGTCAATCTATAAGCGTTTCCAAAGAAAAGAGGTGCATGACATGAACGAAAAAATTACAGCCCAACCCCCAAAAGAAGAACGGCAGGAAGTCCTGAAGGAGATCCGGCAGCTTGAAAACCGCAAGAAGATTTTGGAGAACAAGCAACGAAACGAAGAACGCAGGGTTCGCACCCGCCGCCTGATTGAGCGCGGAGCCATTTTGGAGGGGATTTTCCCGCTGGCTTCCAGCCTTTCCGGCGCAGAGGTCAAAGCATTTCTGATTGCCCTGTCCTATCTTCCGGGGGCTGCGGAATTGACTGCAAACCTGCCAAAATCCGGGGATATGCCATAAGTCCCTTGTTTACAAGGGCGCACTTATACACCGTTGCCGGTGCTGTGCGCCCTGCCGGGGGCGTTGCGTACTTCGTCCGCGATGGGAAGCTACGCTCCCCAAACCCCTTGTGTGCTCTGCGCAGCCAAACACCCGCTTTGCGTTTGTCCGGCTCCACAGAGCCTGTTATCCCCTCACTGAAAGGAGGTGTTCCCCATAGATTTCTGTCATATCCCCGTCAGTATCATCAAGCGCAGCGCAGGCCGTTCAGCCGTTGCCGCAGCTGCTTACCGCAGTGGAACCAAGCTGACAAATGAATGGGACGGAATGATCCACGACTACACCCGGAAAGGCGGCATTGTCCATGCGGAGATCATGCTGCCTGCCCACGCCCCGCCGGAATTTGCAGACCGTTCTATCCTCTGGAACAGCGTGGAGCAAATCGAGAAAGCAAGAGACAGCCAGCTTGCCCGCGAGATTGAGGCAGCTTTACCCCGTGAACTGTCCGGCGAACAACAGCTTGCCCTTGTGCGTGCCTATGTGAAGGACAACTTTGTAGACAAAGGAATGTGCGCCGACTTTGCTATCCATGACAAGGGAACCGGCAACCCTCATGTCCATATCATGCTGACGCTCCGGCCGTTGAAAGAAAATGGACAGTGGGGCGCAAAGTGCCGCAAGGCATACGATCTGGACGAGAATGGACAGCGTATCCCGGATGGGAAAGGCGGTTGGAAAAATCACAGAGAGGATACGACCGACTGGAACGATAAAGGAAATGTGGAGATTTGGCGGGCAGCGTGGGCAGCCTACACCAACCGGGCACTGGAATCTGCCGGTAGACCGGAGCGTATTGACCACCGCAGCTACAAGCGGCAGGGCATTGATAAAATTCCCTCTGTCCATCTGGGGCCAGCTGCCAGCCAAATGGAAAAGCGCGGTATCCGCACCGACAAGGGGGAAGTAAACCGACAGATCGTCGCCGACAACAAGCTGCTGAAAGAAATCAAAGCTCGCATTACCCGTCTTTATCGCTGGTCGAAAGCGGAAGCGGAAAAACCACAAACGCAGCAAAGCAGCTTGACCGCCTTGTGGGAAGCCCAACAGCAGTTGAACGCTCCCCGCACCCGCACCGGCAAAATCCGGGCTTTGCAGGAAAGCGCTGCACTATTCAGCTTTTTGCAGGTAAACGGCATCCAGTCTATGCAGCAGCTTCATGAAAAAATCGCTGATATGAACAGCTGTTACTATGACCTGCGCGGAAAGATCGTCAAGGCTGAGCGCCGGATCGCCATTCTTACCGAACGCGGGGAGATGTGGGAACAGTACAACCAGTACAAGTCCATCCACAAGCAGCTTGCCAAAGTAAAACCGGAAAAACGGGAACAGTTTGAGCAGCGCCACAGCCGGGAACTGATCCTGTATGATGCAGCAGCCCGGTATCTGAAAGAACTGAAAGACAGCGGCGAGGGGATCACCCCGAAGGCATGGCAGCGGGAAATCGACCAGCTGGCCGCCGGAAAGCAGACGGACACGCTTGCCATGAAATCCATGCGGGAGGAGTTGAAAGCAGTGGAACGGCTCCGCAAAACCGCCGAGCAGCTGTCCCGACAGGAAAGGGACAAGTCTCACGACCGTGGGCCGGAGCGGTAAAGGCTACCGCGTTTTGGCGTACCCCTGTCAAGTGCGTCGCGTTTCACGACATACTTTTGCATACAGAAAAACCGTCGTACAGGTTTCCCCATACGGCGGCAGACTGTTTATTTGCCGAACAAGTCGCTGTGTGTGCCGGTGCGGGCCAGCGTCAGCACCAGAACATCATCCTCTATGCGATAGACAAGCAGCCAGTCCGGGAGAATATGACATTCCCGATGACCTGCCCAATCGCCGGACAGGTCATGGTCACGGTTCTTATCCGGCAGCGGTTCGCCCATTGCCAGCAATGCTACGACCTGCTCCAGCAGCTCAATCTTCAAGCCACGCTTGATGGCTCGTTTGTAGTCCTTTTTGAAACTGGTCGTGTACTTGACGGTATATTTGGTTTCTTTCATCTTTTCAGGTCAGCAAATAACTCGTCAAGGTCATTGTAGCCCTTTACAGACGGGTCTTTTGCAATCCTTTCCGCTTCCAGCATGGCAGCAACCGTTTCTTTGTTCGGCTGTTCCAGCCTTACTTCAAAGGGAATGCCGCCTTCACGAAGCGACTGGCGCACAAAGATGTTAAACGCCGTAGTCAGGTTCATGCCAAGTTCCGTAAACAGTGCGTCCGCCTGCGCTTTCAAATCTGCGTCCATGCGGATACTGATGTTTGTGGTATTTCCAGCCATACGATCAACCCCTTTCTGCTGGCAATTATAGTATATGCCATTTGCACGAAGAAAACAATACTTTGCACGAATATTTAACAATAAATTCATTCAAGGAGGTTACCTGCTTTATGAAAGAAATCATTTATGAAGAACAACAAGACTGAACCTATCCCTGTCATGGATTACCGCCAGTACCGCAGAGCGCGGAAACTGGTGCATGAGTGCTGCAACTACATTGCCGGAAACTGTATCGCCCTGGACGATGGGGAGGAATGTATCTGTGTCCAGTCCATTTCCTACTCCCTGTTGTGCAGGTGGTTTCGGGCGGCGGTATTGCCGCAGGATAAGGAACTGGAAACGGCGCTGTTCCACCGGCTGAATGCTAAGAAATGCGCCGTATGCGGGGCGCTGTTTACCCCCGGTTCTAACCGGGCTAAATACTGCCCGGAATGTGCCGCACGCATGAAGCGGATTAACGCCGCAAAGCGCAAGCGGAAACAACGGGAGAAATGTCACGCTTTAGGGGCTGAAAAACCCTTGTAAATCAAGGCTTTTTTTGAGGGTGTCAAAGGCAGTCTGATAGATTTATCCTCTGACCCCTAAAATAGCCTTAAAATGCGTACAGAATCCCAAAAGAACCCCTAAGGAGGAACCCTATGTCAGACAATCGAAAATATTATTACCTGAAACTCAAAGAAAACTATTTTGATGATGATTCCATCGTGCTGCTGGAAAGTATGCAGGACGGTGTGCTGTATTCCAACATTCTGCTCAAGCTGTACCTGAAATCGCTGAAACATGGCGGGCGGCTCCAGCTTGACGAGGACATCCCTTACACAGCGCAGATGATCGCTACCATTACCCGCCAGCAGATCGGCACTGTGGAGAGAGCCTTGCAGATCTTTTTGAAGCTGGGTCTTGTGGAAGTGCTGGACAGCGGCACATTCTACATGAGCAACATCGAACTTTTAATAGGCCAGTCCTCTACCGAGGCCGAGCGAAAGCGGGCTGCAAGGCTTCAAAATAAGGCTCTTTCTGCGCTCCGGACAAGTGGCGGACATTTGTCCGACATTCGTCCACCAGAGATAGAGATAGAGTTAGAGAAAGAGATAGAGATAAAGAGAGAGATAGAGAAGGTACGCCCTGAAACGGGGCACCCTTCCCACACCTATGGCCGTTACCAGAATGTTTTCCTGACGGATGAAGAACTGGCAGACTTGCAGGTCAGCTTTCCTGCTGTATGGGAACAGTACATCGAAAAGCTGTCCGAGTACATGGCTTCTACCGGCAAGCGGTATCAGAGCCATGCTGCCACCATCCGGCGCTGGGCCGGTGAGGATGCTAAAAAAACGATCACACCCTCACGCAACCGGGATTACAGCGTAAAGGAGGATGAAACTGTATGATTGAGATTACCGCAGAAATCCGGGCATTCATCGACAAGGCAGCTGCCGGTGTGGAATTGGCTGAGGACGAGTATATAGACCCGTCAGACGGGCTCATTCACTGTAAGAAATGCGGCGGCCAGAGGCAGACCGTTGTGCCATGCTTCGGGAAATCCGGCTACTTTATGCCGCACTGCATCTGCCAGTGCCAGCAGGAGGCTGAGGAGCAGCGCAAGGCTGCTGAAGAACGGAAGCGCCGCATGGAGCGTATCAAACGCCGAAAGGCACAGGGCTTGCAAGACCGCTATCTCTATGACTACACCTTTGCCAACGACAACGGCCAAAACCCATTGATGGACAAGGCCCGCGCCTATGTGGAGAACTGGAAGGAGGCATATAAAAACAACACCGGCCTGCTGTTGTTCGGGGATGTGGGAACCGGCAAGTCCTTTTTCGCCGGTTGTATTGCCAACGCCCTGCTTGACCGGGATGTGCCGGTGCTGATGACGAACTTTCCCACCATCCTGAACCGCCTGACGGGGATGTTTTCCGAGGACAGGGCCGACTTTATCACCAGCTTTGACGAATATGACCTACTTATCATTGACGATCTGGGCGTAGAGCGCAGTACCGAATATGCTATGGAGCAGATGTTTTTCGTCATCGACAGCCGCTATCGCAGCCGAAGACCCATGATTATCACAACAAACTTGAAACTGTCCGAGCTGAAAAACCCGCCTGATCTGGCCCACGCCCGTATCTATGACCGTATTTTGGAACGGTGTGCGCCGATCCTCTTTGACGGGAAGAATTTCCGGGAAGAAAATGCCGGTGTCACCCGACAGGCAGCAAAAGACATTGTAAACAGTAAGCACGACTGATTTTTTACCGGGCGGCACAGACCCGTTCGGAGAAAGGAGCGCTATGAACAAAGAACCCCGTACTATGCAGATGGCAGACGCCGCTGCTGCGGCCAGAGCGCCGGAAAACACGCCAGCGATGGTAAAGAAAATCGGCAAGACGACCTACAAGGTTCATGTCCATTTCAGCAATACCAGCACAGAAACCATGAGCGATAAAATCAAGCGTATGCTCAAAAATGAAATTCAGCAGATGTGACAGACTGATAAACTAAGCCGCCTTGTGCTAAACTGATGATGGTACGCACCAAAATTTTTGTCAAGGAGGACATGAAAATGCTTTACACAGAAAAAGAGAAACATGAAATTGAGCGAGTAAAGGAAGTCTTTGCGGAACATCTGCGGCAAAGCCCTGATTTTGAATTGCTCTGGTCGGACAAGGTGGGCTATGTCTGGCTGACGATTGGCGTAAATCCAGTCTATGTGGATACCGGTATCAGGATAGAATCTGCCGCCGATCTCTGCGGCAAGTGTTTGGATGATGTTGCTACGGATGTTTTATATATGACTGGCAACGATCATGCACTGGAAGCAGCCGACCCGCTGGAGTTAGCCGAAATCAAGCGGCTCTGGGAGCCATATATCAACCAGCTGCCAGACTATGCGTATCTCTGCAAAGACCTGCTGAACGGAAAAATGTAATCTGTTAAATGAGGTGTCAGGAGCCATACAGTGCTTCTGGCACCTTTTGTGAGTTTTCTGTGAATTTGATTAAAAAGTCCTTGACAATTTGTCTCTGGCAAGACAGCCAAAAGCATCTTGATTTCCTGCGGTGCAAGACTGGCTCCCTTTGATATTCCCCAGCTTCGGGAGATCATGTCTTATGACGAACTGGAGCTGGATAAGCTGGGGGATGAAAAATCAGCGCTGTTCTTTCTTATCAGCGACACGGACACCACCTACAACTTTTTGGTTGCCCTCGCTTTTTCGCAGATGTTCAACCTTCTGTGTGAACGGGCTGATAACACCTATGGCGGGCGTCTGCCCTACCATGTGCGGGTGCTATGGGACGAGGCTGCCAACACCGGGCAGGTGCCGGGGCTGGAAAAGATTGTGGCCGTCATTCGTTCCCGGGAGATCAGCCTGACGCTTTTTTATCAGGCAATGAGCCAGTGCAAGGCATTGTACAAAGACCATTCCGAAACCATCATGGGCAACATGGACAGTATCGTATTCCTCGGAGGCCGGGAGGCTTCCACCCTAAAGGATATTTCGGAAAACTGGCTGGGCAAGGCCACCATCTCTATGCAGACCGAGGGCCGCAGCCGTGGACAGTCTGAAAGTTACAGCCAGAATATGCAGCGGCTTGGCCGGGAACTGATGACCACCAGCGAGATCACCACCATGCCCGGGGATAAATGTATCTTGCAGCTTCGGGGGCTCCCGCCCTTCCTGTCCCCGAAGTATGACTTGAAAAAGCACCCGAATTACAAGTACACAGCCGAATTTGATAAAAAGAAAAACGCCTTCCGCTTGGAAAGCCTGTTCCGCCACCGGCCATTGAGACTAAAGCCAGAGGACGAATACACGGTGTACGAAGTGGACGGCTCTGACACGGACGAAGAAGCTGACCTGTTGAACTTCGATGATCTGGACAGCGACGAGTTTGTGTAACTTCGGGCCATGATGACCCGAAGCGCCGCCGATGTGGGCGGCTTTTTTTGTACCCAAAACCATCAAACAAAATGGAGGAACGTATATGGAATTTTTCAATCAGGCAATCGACATTCTTAAAATTCTGGTCATGGCTCTTGGCGCTGGTCTGGCGGTATGGGGCGTCATCAACCTTCTGGAAGGTTACGGGTCGGACAACCCTGCGGCAAAAAGCCAGGGCATTAAGCAGTTCATGGCTAATTAAAGGGAACAAAAAGAAAGGAAAAGCACAATCCAGACGGTATCAGCGGCAGTCTACAAGAATAAATTGTGATTACACAAGATTGGTGCTATAATAAGAGAAAAGTTCCTGCCGGGGCAGCCGCCCCGGTGGTATGGATAGAAAGGCAGGAAAACAATATGCACATCAGCTATAAACCACTCTGGCACACACTGTTAGAGCGTGATATGAGGAAAGAGGATTTAAGGCTTGCCGCTGGTATGACAACGAATATGATTGCCAACATGAGCAAAGAGGGAAAGCACATCAGCATGGACACATTAGCCCGTATCTGTGAAACGCTGAATTGTGAGATTACCGATGTGATTGAGTTAGTACCAGACGAGCCTGCTTCCACAGGAGGTAAGGAACATGAGAGAATTGAAACCAAGAATAACGGAAAACGGAATTGATTATATCCTTGTCGGAGATTACTACATCCCGGACTTGAAACTGCCGGAGGAACACCGCCCTATCGGAAAGTACGGACGGATGCACCGGGAATATTTAAGGGAAGTCCACCCAGCCAGATTGAATACATTGATACTGACCGGAGAATTGTGGACATATCTTGCAGACCTGAACGAACAGGCACAGGAACGGTTAGACACTATCATGGAGCAGATGAAAGCCACCGAGGGCGTGACAGAGGAATTGAAGCGAACTCAACAAATGGAATGGGTGCAGCGTTGTAATAACATTCACAACCGGGCAGAAGAAATTGTTTTGCATGATATAATTTATTCATACGGGAGTAATTAAATCGGAGGTATATAAGATGATTGAAATTGTATTTGGTGAAAGTGCCTGTGGAAGTTTGAAAATTGCCCAAACTTACGGTAAGGGAAAGTATAGAGGAAGTGCAGTTTCGGTCTTTATGAGGCACGAAGATGGGAGTGTTCCATCTTCAGATGAAATGAAAGAAGCACAAATTCAAGCACAGGAACAAGAACATATTGCTTGGGAGAATGCTATTCCATTGGGAGGCAAGAGCAGTGATGTTTATTGTTTTGATATGGCTCTTAGTGTGGGAGATATTTCTGATAATGGAATTGGCGAACAGCGGAAAAATGTTCTCAAGAAAATGCTGTCTGTCTGGTTTGTAGAGGATTTAGACTATCAGGTTGAAGAAAAAATACAGAAAATTAAAACTACATTGTCTTCGGTTATTGAACGATATGTAGCTGGGGAAGAAGTTCGTATTTGGTATAGCTATAATCCGGATGAACTTTGCGGTATGTACTGGCTTATGAAACAACTTCGACCATTAAACTGTCAGACAACAATTTATTTGGTTAAGTTACCTGCCTGGGAATATGGAAAAGAAAATACTATGACATCCAAAATAGCATGGGGTGAGGTTTCTCCTGGCGAATGGGGAAAATATATAACTCTACAAGAAAAAGCTAAGCCTGTATTTCTTTCAGCTTGTGCTATGAAATGGAATCAACTTCAAAATGAAAATGCACCTTTGCGTGCAATGCTAAATGGTAAATTGCAAAGTGTTTCAGAAGATATATATGATAGTTTCATTCTTCGTGAAATTGCGGAACAGCCAGAGCAATTCAAAATGGCTATTGTTATAGGTAATGTTTTAGGAAAATATCAACTTGGAATTAGTGATGTATGGATTTCTAATCGCATTGATAAAATGCTTGAAGATGGTGTGTTGGAAATTATACAGGACGCACCAAAGGGAGAAACAAATTATCGCCGGATATTAAGAAAACGAATGAAATAATAACCACAGCAAAAACCGCTGCTACATGGAAGCTAACAAACCATGCAACAGCGGTTTTTCTTTATCGTTTTTTCCTCTGGCTGATAGGCGTTCCCATTTTCTTTGATTTTTTGAGAATCCGAATCAGCCAGCGAAATTCTTCGTCTGACAGATTTTTATAGTTGATACCAAGCTGCTTGCAGTAAAGGACAACCAGCTTTTCATCCCGGCTGCCCTTGAAATTTTCGACTGCTTCGAGATTTTCTTTCAATTCATCGGCAACGGTGGTCTGGGGCGCACTCTCACTGTCCTTTTTGTGGGCTTCCCGAATATCCCGGATAATCAGGTTGAGGTCATCCAGAACCATGTGACTGAAATACTCATCATCACTGATATAGGCGGCTTGCAGCACTTTCAAATGCGGGTCATCTTCGCCTGGGCGATACCGTTCAATGATTTCATGCCGGACGGTATCGACAAGTGCATTGAGGTTTTGAATCTGCATGGTAGCAATCCCGTCCACATAAATCTCAATGTCTGCAAGAAACTTGATGAAATCTTTATGTGTAGCAAGCTCACAGAGCAGACGGTTGTTAATCCGACCGCTTTTCAGCAGTGCCACCATCTCATCATTCAAATGCAGCTCCGTCAATGGTGTGTTGATCTGCTCCCTGTTCTCTGTCCGGCACAGTAGATAATCAACAGAGACCCCATAGAAGTCTGCCAGCGTGATAAGGTTGCCATGATTGATTTCCTTAAAATCCTCTTTTTCATAACTTCCAAGAGCTGATTTGGAAATGCCTGTCAGCTTTGATAGTTCTTCCAGATTTAAGCCTTTGTCCTTGCGGAGTTCCCAAAGGCGTTCCTGTATGCTTGTTGCTCCTTT
>NZ_CAXTKW010000028.1:0-11615 GCF_964245105.1 Candidatus Dorea massiliensis AP6
AACTTTATTCTACCAAACGGCTATAGACCATGTCTATTTTTATGAAATTGAATTTGCGAAACTAATTATACGTTATCGAATTAAAAGGTCAAATCCATACAGAAATGATGAAAGCAATCTTGAAATTTGAAATCAGAGTAAAATAATCATACTACATGAATGAAAAACGGGAGATACACAGATATTTGTGCTATCTCCCATGTTGTTTTTGTGTCATATCAAGGCTCATTCAATCGTGGTAAATTCGTGGTAAAATGAATAGTTTTCTATACTTCAAAATGTTTGAAAGTATAGTGTTTATGCGGATAATCAAAAATCAGATATAAAATTTATTATAAATAATTAAATCATTCATACTTACCTGAATTTGTAATGTTTTTCCATATTTTCTCATAATTATCTACTATAGTTTTTTCTGAGGTCAAAAATGCAAACATAGATATACTTGAATAGAGAGTTTCCGCCGAATCAAAAACCACACAACTTTCATCATGAGTTAGATTTCTCTTTGAATATATTTCCGATACAGGCATAAATGAATTTTCTTCCTCTTTGGTGTATTTATACCCATCAATACATCCTAGATTTTTTAAAAATATTAAATAAGTATCTTCGGTCTTCAGATATTGCCATCCGTTAGTGTAAAATTCTTCACCTCTAACAAATGATACAGGTTCTATAATGTAAATACAGTCACCTACTGAAAGATTAGCAGAATTATCCTTATAGATTTCCTCTATTTTTACCATTGTTTTTGTTGATCGTAAACTCATTTCACGAGAATTTGTTACAGTTATACGAGCTATTAAAGAAGAATCTTTTTCCATATCATCCAATGAGTAATTACTTTCATTGTTAAAGTAAGAAGTTTTCTGCCCTCCTGTATAGAAAATTTCCATAGCTGTATTTTCTGATAAAGCAATATCAGGATCATGAACCCCTGTAGTTGTTTTTATCCCAGTCTTTCCATAGAATAAGGCTGTCACCATACAAATGATTACAACACAGATAGTTAATACAAATTTCTTCATTACATCAACTCCTTAATTTTACCAAATTCCATGCATATCTTCTCATCCGCTAATATTTCAATATCTTCTTTATTATGGCTTGTCAGTATAGTAATGGTATCATTCTTTTTTTCTTCCAATATACGTTCACGAAATAAATCAATGCTATGCTGATCCAATGCGTTAGTTGGCTCATCCAAAAGCAAAATTTTTGGATGTTCCATCAGTGCTTGACAAAGAGCTAGTTTTTGACGCATTCCTAATGAATATTTATTTACTTTTTTCTTTGATTTGGGATCAAGACCAAAGTATATCATTATTTCATATATTTCTTCATCTGATACAATTCCTTTTATATTGGAAAGCATTTTCAAATTTTCAAATCCTGAATACATACTCCAAAAAGAAATATTTTCAATAACAGCTCCTAAATCTGGTAAAACATCCATATCTTTATGTAATGCCTTGTGATTATATTTTATGTATCCTTTGTCTGTATTTATAAAACCTGCAATGGCTCTGAGTAGCATTGTTTTACCTGAACCATTTTTACCATATATTCCATATATTTTACCAGATTCAAATGTATAACTGATATCATCAAGCACTTTTTCACCTTTAATTGACTTTGAAATAGATTTTACATATAAATTCATGGATATCATTCACCTCACAATATTTGTTTTTTTTCGCAAAGAAATTTACCTATCCACACCAAAACAGCGGATGATATAACTGAAATGAGACAGCTTGACTTAAAATTCAATAAATCTATATTGCTTGTAGTCCATTCGTAATTTTCTTCGACATAATATATAATAAGCTTGTTATGCCAATTAAATAAAGGAATATGTAGCAAGGAATAATGCCAAATTTTCCATATAACATTTCCCATTGAAAAATAAAATCCACACACCATTACTGGAATAAAAAATACAATAAATGCAACGATGTATCCTATAATTGAATCTTTCCAAAATGAAAACAAATAACTAATCATTTGCAAATGAAAAATCTCTATCAATAGCATAAAAATAACTTTGAAATCTTCTAAGCCATTAGAGGTATGCTCTACAAAAAGAAAAAACAAATAATCGGAAACAACTACAATACAGTCACGTAATATCATTTTTATTAATATATCCTTATAAATTATGTGTTTTTTCCCATAACGAGGAAGTAGAATTACCATGTTATCATTTGCATCATTAAATAAGTCCATTGTAAGATAACAAATCTCAAGGATAAACAAAATCGCAAAAAATGATAAAGATATAAGGTCAAACGAATGATCTATTAGTATTCCCCCAAAATATATTTGTGAACGTACTCCTTCTGTTATTGTAACCAGACTATTATGAAACCCCAAGTACACATTAGCATAAAAATATCTAATTACAAATGTTATAAGTGATACTAGTAAGCATTTTCCAACATTAACATTCAAAATTTTTTTCTTATATAACTTCATAATTTTTTATTTTTCTCTGTATAATGCCAATACTTAATCCAAAAATAAGCAATATCAGAACAATTTCTCCTATTATATTTCCATGAACATTAGGCATAATATAACCTTGTATAGAGAATTCATTTAGCCCAAAGACAGAAACAATCAAATTAAAAACAATATAGAATATAAACAAAGCACCAGGTATCTTTGCGAAATATAGAACTTTCATTTTGTTATAATATGAAAGAGCATAAGCTAAGATAGCTAATCCCGAGCCAAAAATTCCGTAATTAAAAATGTATATTAGATTATATAAAGTTGGATGTTGCAATCTCACCATATCAAGAAAATTGTCAGCGTTATATGATACCAAACCTATAGCGTAATCAGGTTCTCCCCAAGCACTGTCATATCCATGTATTGGATATGTCAAGTGGCATAATAATAAATTTATGAGCATTGGTATTGTTATTGTCAAAAAGGTTACAATCAGAATGCCAAATAATTTTCCTGCTAAATATTTCTTTTTCCCGATTCTTTGAATAAGTAGGATTGAACTATTGCTTTTTTCTTCTCTTATTAAGGAAAGTGATGCAATAATTGTTGCATAAACAGGCAATAACAGATACATTATATATGGAATATATGCCGCTTCAGTGCCCTGTAATACGAAATTTTCATTTGCTGAACGAATAAATTGATAACTTTTTCCTATATCATTTTTTACACATAAAATATACGAAGCAATATTTAAAATCATTAGAGCAATAAAAACAACTTTATATTCTGCACGATCAATACAATGTTTGATTTCTATAAGAACCATTTTTTTCATAATCTTTACCAAAAGGGCATAAACCCACGAAGAGGTTTATGCCCATCCCTTCTGTTATCTAAAATCTACATTTCCACTTACAAATGCAGTTGATAATTGAGATTGATAATTTTCCATTCCCATACCGACCTGTGTGTTAGTAGAATTATAACCGCTCTTGGTAAAGATTAAATTACAAGATCCTGTTCCAACACCCTGCTTATACTTATTAGATATTTTACTCTTGCTGTTATTGACAGCCCAGAAATTTGCGTAAGAGGTATTGGTAATTGCTGTTACCTCATTTGTGATGTAATCATCGGATGTTGTTTTTGCATGCATAGAGGTAAAGTTATTAGTCTTATTCAGTTTAAGTGCATAAGCGGTGTAAGATGCCGCCTGAGAATATGCTGCTGAAGAAAGAAATACACATCCTGCACAAAACAAACCAATACCTACTTTTGCAATCTTCTGTTTTAAACTTTTTAACATCATAGTCAATTCCTCCCAATCTTATTTTTTTAACTGCGTTGGTACTTTTGGTTCATACAACAAACCACGGCACAATGAATTTGCATTACTTCGAGCAATAGCAGTCACTGCCTGAAGTACGAGACGGGCACTTTTCTGGGGTGCCTTGTTTACTTGCTTATTGTCCATCGTTTTCACCCCCCCCCCTCCTTAATTGTCTGACAATTACAGACAACTTTATTTGTTTACCATGGTATGTGCTTAATATAACAGAGTATTTAATTTTTTCAATCCCTCTATGCACGAATGGTAGCCCAACATGCACGAACTGTTCTACATATAGGTATAAATCGAGTAGGAGGCGGTGACTAACCGCCGTCCTCTCACAGCACCGTACGTACCGTTCGGTATACGGCGCTTTCAATAGTTGACGTGCACAGACTGATAGGCTGTGGCTAAATCATAAAAGCCACTGTTTATCAGTCTTTCTTTATTCAGCGCCCAAATCACAGCTTTGTTATTGCTGATATACCAATACTTTCTGCGACTGTTTGCTATTGTTGACGCATAGTGTTCTGGGATTCCAAGTTTGACTAGATTTTTATATTTCGTTCTAGGTTTCTTCCACTGTTTCCATATACACATGCGTATTCTGTGATAGAGCCATCCGTTGATGTCATCTATGTTGCTCTTCATACTTGCAATTCCGTAGTAGTTAAGCCATCCCCTTGCATACACCTTGATTTTCTCAAGGCTTGGCTTGATTGACTGACATCGCTTACGGGAAGATAACTCCTTCAATCTGGACTTAAACTTCTTCCATGACTTCGAATGAACTCGGACATAAGTGCCTTTCCCGTTCCTTCCCAATGCAAAGCCAAGGAATTTAAAATTTCGGATTGCAAACACGCTGACAGTACGGCTCTTTTCTCGGTTGACTGTAAGTTTCAGCCTCTTCTCAAGATATTTTGTACTGCTTTCCAAGAGTCTCTCTGATGCTCGCTTGCTCTTTGCAAGAAGCACGATGTCATCTGCATATCTTATGCATGGAACACCTCTTTTCAGGAACTCCTGGTCGAACTCATTGAGGTAGACATTTGCCAGCAATGGTGATAGATTTCCACCTTGTGGTGAGCCTTCCTCTGTGTCAATGACCACTCCGTTTTCCATTACACCGCTTTTCAGATAGCGCTTTATCAACTGTACTACACGTTCATCTTTTACATTCTTCCGGAGAAGATTGATGAGAATTTCGTGATTAAGAGTATCGAAGTACTTTGACAAGTCAAGGACTACAGCAAATGTATAGCCTTGTTCTGCATACTCCTTAACCTTAAGTATTGCATCTTTTGCACTTCTGTTCGGACGATAGCCATAGCTACCATCTGCAAACAGCGGTTCATAGATTGGCACTAACTGTTGGGTTATTGCCTGTTGAAGTGTACGGTCTATCACTGTTGGTATGCCAAGCTTTCGCACACCACCATCTGGTTTGGGAATCTCAACTCGTCTTACTGGAGACGGAGTATACTTTCCACGATAAATGCGGTCAGTTATCTCTTGTTGATGTTCCTTTAGATATGGAAGAGCCTCTTCAATGGTCATGCCATCAATTCCCGGCGCTCCCTTGTTTGCCTTAACTCTCTTATACGCTCTGTTAAAGTTGTCTTTATACAGTATCGTTTCCAAAAGTCTCGGCTGTGCACTGTCTCTTTCTTTCCATATCCGATTGAATGACCTGGACGCTTTCACATACCCTTCATGTTCCGCATTATCTCTTTGCGAACAGCCATTGTTTTCAATGTTTTCTGCCATAGACGGTCATTCCTCCTTTCTCGGTCATACTCAAGACTCCTACTGATTCGGTCCTTCACCTCTCGGCTACTATGACCTCTGCTGACTTCTATGCGTTCAGCATTGCTTTATGCAATGGTTACCTCTTTCAAGGCATACCGCACAGACCTCCCTAGGTACCACACGTTTCTTCCTCTCCATCCATCTGCCTCATTTATCATGCATGATTCCGTGTAGTTATTGGGCTTTAACATGGGTTGCTGTCTTACCCACATGCATGACCTCATATGAGATTTCTGTTCGTCAGACCAGAGATTTGCCCGTGAGTTGGTATATTCCTCACATCCAGCTTCCTTCAGATTCCATCTCACGATGGACACCCTTGCCTTCGGCTATATCCTTCCCACTACCGGGCGGATTCGGGACTTTAACCCGTTAGAAACGTGCGCCGCTAGGCGCACAACCGAAAAGATGGCAGATAGGTTAAGCACCTACCTGCCATCTTTAATCTATATATTTCAGAAATAATGATTAATTATTGTCAGTCTCATATATAGATTTATAACGCTCTCGATCAACTGGAATAATCTCATTATCATTAGCATCTTTATATGTAATAAACTCATCGTATTCTGTAACTGATTTTTCCTCTGAGACAGAATTAATAGAATACATATTCGAATCGTTACACATTACATTTGAATTTGGACCAGAAATTAGTAACGAACCATCCTCTTGTGCATATGCCAAAAAGATATAAATGGAATTTTCGGAAGGCAGTGAATCATTCTCAAACAGATAAATAGCATCTTGTTTTTCTGAAATTCCGCCTTGTTTAACAATAGGAATAGGTTTATCTGTAATAAGTTCACCTTTTATATTTTCGAGAACCTGAATAGTATAATTAGTGTAAGGCGAACCGACCTCCTTAGGATTTCCTTTTTCATCTTCAGTCGTTATAACATTTCGATACTCGGTTCCATCGCAACTGACAACCTTTGCTACAAATACGTAATCACAGATACCAACAGCTTCGCGAATGTTATCAGTATCATATACAAAAGATGCGTGCATCTGGTGGATTGGCAAGTTAGATACATTTGTATTCAGTTGACTTGCATTATTTTTGGATGCACATCCTGTAAAAAACATTCCTACGATAAGAACAATAGACAAAATACCATAGATACTTGATTTTTTCATAGCGTTCTCCCTCCCCTAATAATTATTATATGCGGCATCATATGAATCTTTATCATTTTGAGATAATGCCTGCGTACTAGTATGTCCCGTAATTGCTGCATCCATAACATCTGTTGAAGTACTGTGATCCAACACATACTAGTACACATTATATATCCTGTTAATATTCCTAAAGTACGACATCTTATCATCTCCACTCCATATTATAGATTCTCAGAATACTTAAGATGTAGTAGTATACCTTGAATATAACAAAATCTTTATACTTTTCAATACCTCTATGCATGAATGGTAGCTCACTATGCACAAACGGTAGCATATTATGTTGTGTACCTACTTTATTGATGATAAAATATGACGGAGAATGATTAAAGGAAGTGGTAGCTATGCTATATATTGACTCAATATGGGAATATATTGTTAATTTCTTAGAACTGGCATTGTTTATAATATTTATCCATAAAAAATTGCGTATTCGAGCAAATTATAAACATCAAGCAGTTTTGATGTTTCTTTTCGTATCATTTCAGTTTGCTGTGTTATGCACGCTGAATAAAATGGGAATATCATCCTACAGCACTTTGATGTCATCTTGTGTTTTGGACATTGGATATGCAGTATTGTTCTATCGTGATAGTATAATTCGCCGTATCTTTTGGGGCTTTTCGTATTCCATCATTTGCTTAGTTGCAGAACAGATTTCGTTCTTTATTCCCGTTACTCTTTATAAAGGAGCGTCTCTGGAGCTATTATTAGGTGGAACATTACGGAAGCCATATACCATGTTATATTTGGCAATGATAGCTGTTTTTGTCTTGTTATTTCATTCTATTGGAAACAAAGACATATCTCTTTCACCGTTCCAAAAAGTTGCATATATTTTCATCGCAATTTCTGGACTTGCAATCGGGCACTACATATTAAGGCTGACTTTGGAATCTGTTGATAAATTTGGTGATTCATCCTTTTCAGCTAGGCTATCATTGGTTGACTTGTTTTTTATTATTTTATTTTTAGTATTGATGCTATACATATACCAGCTAGGTTATTCAAAAGAAGAAAACATACGATTACTGGAAGAACAAAAGATTTATGAGCTGGAAAGGACTGAGTTCAATAGCTTATCTGAGACAACTGAACGATTACGAAAAATGAAACATGATATGCAGATTTATGTGGATGCAATCAACGTATTAGCAAAAGACAAGAAATGGGATGAACTTATAGCATATACAGAGCAATACCATAACACTCTTGCAACTACGCAAAGTGCCATAGCAACGGGAAATATTGCTATTGACTGCATACTTGCCGCAAAACTTGATTATGCTGAAAAACACGGAATTAAGACAGAATATTCTATTATGGCTCCTGAAAATTTTCCGCTTGATTCTGTTGAGCTTTCATCCATACTTGGAAATATATGGAATAATTCCATTGAAGCAGGAGAAAGACTTATAATCTCTGATCCAACCGAGCATCCATACATTTATTTTTATATTAAACCTTACCAGAATATGATACTGATTCACATTGAAAATAATTATGATGGTGTGATAAAAGGTAGCATTGATGGAGACATTTTGAGTGTTAAACAAGGAAAAGAACATGGACTTGGGATAAGACGAGTAAAAGAGCTTGTAGAAAAGGCAGATGGCGTATTGCAGATTACATCTGATAACAAAATTTTTTCCGTACATATTATGATACCGGATAAGGAGAATAACAAACTACTATGAAAATGAAAATAACCATACTTGAAGATTCTGTGATCGAATCAGAACGGCTGAAAAATGGAATAAGAAAATACGGGCAGCAATATGATTGGGATATTGAAATTGACGAATACGAATCGGGCGAAGAATATTTTTCAAAAAATTCTGAAGGCACAACTATACAGGCTTCAGCATTTTTCCTTGACATACAAATGGGGCAAATGAATGGAATTGAGGTTGCTAAACGCCTTCGTGAATCTGGTTATCAAGGTATTATTGTATTTTTAACAGCTTTTAGAGAATATGTATTCCGAGGATATGAAGTCAGAGCTTTAAACTACTTGCTAAAACCCGTCAAGGAAAATACTCTTTTTCTGTGTTTGGATGAAATCGCGAAGGAGTTATCTAATAATACCTACATATACCGAAACAAGCAGGAAATTGTAAGTATTCCCTATGCAGATATATTGACATTTTCGAGCAGATTACATTATGTGGATATATTGACCGTAGACGGCAAATGCTATGAACAAATGTCTACCCTAAATAAGATTATTGTCCATTTGCCAAGTGAATTTATCCGAACCCATCGTTCTTATATTGTAAATATGGCACATATCTATCGTATTACATCAGGAACGATTGAATTGTCAAATCATCTAACTACACAAATCGCACGTTCTTATTCCAAAGACGTGATAAGTGCTTTTGCCAAATATACAACAAGATTTGATACAAGCGGGGATTTTGAATGATTACGAAGTGGGCTACATCTATTGCTAATAAGTTAGCAGAACTATCCGGGGAGGATGTTTCTGCGGATCAATTAGAAATATACATATATGGCTTAGAATGTTTTTTGAATACTTTTATAACCATAGTGTTATTGTTCGTATGGGGAGTTTTATCACATACACTCGGCTATACCCTAATTTGGGTAATTACCTTTTCATTGTTACGACATTATACCGGAGGTGCCCATGCTCCAACGCAGTTAACATGTATCTTAGGCAGCTTTTTTCTCGGTTGTCTTGATAAGTGGGCTATAATCTATTTAAAGCCAACTGTACTAGGATATTTGATACTTGTCCTTATGTGTATATTATTTGCACCTATAAGTAACCATAAAATATGTTTAACCACCAAACAAAAATGGATACATAAACTTATTTCTGTGATAATTGTTAGCATTGGATTTCTGCTGTTTTATAAAATTGGAAACACGAAGATGAATACCACATTGTTTTATTCCTTTTTCTGCGTAATCATTCTTATGATAGTCGAAACAATTAAAAATCTAATGAGACACTTTAAATAGCAGGATGACTTTTCATAAATATTCAAAAAAGATAAAGAATTTGATGGTCTTTATCTTTTTTGAATTTAATTAGATTATCTAGCTCCTCTGTCTGATGGCGAACGATAGTTAAAATCTCTGTCCTGTTCCCGTTTCTGAACTTCTGCCTGTTTTTCTGCCAGCTTTCGATGGATTGAGTTTTCTCCATACTTGGAGTTCCATTCCTTGTTTGCTTTGACATAGGATTCATACTCGGACTTGAAATCTGTTCCTGCTTTACCTTTAAGATTTCCTTTCGCTCCATCCCCGATACCAAAGCGTGATCCACAGTACGATTCCAGTCCTGTATGACCTTATTATTGAGTGTAATCTTATCTGCCTTTGGATTGTTCTTACCGATTTTCTTAGTGGCAAGATAGACATCCCCACGCTTGAATGCAGACAGCTTTTCTTTCTCATCTTTGACAAGTCCGTTGATGACATCGGTATAAAATACCTTGACCTCATCTAAGAAATGTTCCTGCTTAAAGCGAGCGTCCTTGATGGTAAACATCTGTCTTTCGTAGACCTCACCTTTCTTGATCACCTTACACCTTTTACGGATAGTTCCATTCTCGTCTAGGATTTCTTTCTTGGTACGAACATGATTACCTTTCTCATCATAGAACATATTTCTGGTGGCAATCTTTTCTATCGGTTCGTCAAGATAATTTCGTTCTGCAAAGATAAGATGGATATGATAATTCGTCTTTCGTTTGTTATGATGGAGTGCTGCAATACAATCAACACCATACCGACTTTTGAATTTATCCGTCATATATTTTAATAGTCCGTCTGGCGGATAATCCACAAAGGATTCCGGCAGGGCAATGATAAATTCTCTTGCTTCGATACATTTTCCCTCTGTACCGCTTTTCTTAAATTCTGCCTGATTGCACTTGGCAAGTTCTGTCCAAAATTTTCGGTCTGTGGTTTCATATACCGCATAGAGATTTTCCTGTTTTTTGTCACTGGAGATATAATAGATTCTTCCACGAACATTATGGAGCTTTGACATCTGCACAAATGAATTTCTTGGCATAGCGATTTCCTCCTTTCCCAGTTTTGATTTTGGAAAAGAGGACAGATAAGATAGATGAGATGTGAGTAGTAAACTTTCCCTGTGAGCGAGTGCATAGGCACTCGTCTTGCGAACACATCCGCCTTGTGGCGGCTAAGCCTCGCAGAGCGAAATACACAGAGTACAAAACGAAGTTTTGTGCGATGGGTGTATTTCGCTCTCAAACGCCGAGGGCTTGCTTATGAAGTTCACTTTTAGCTGTAACTGTTCCCTCAGCACCTAATTTTGTGCCTTTAATGGCACACTTTTTATGTGCCGTATCCGGCACTCCCTTTTCTTAACAGAAATGCTAGAAGATTGCTATGAAAATCAGCGAAACAATAGACGAATCCGTTAGCACTTTTGCCTTAACAATAGCATTGTTCTATTATTCAGACTTTTTAGCAAAAACCGTAGAAACAGTAGAAGTCTGCTATTAAAATCGAAAAAACAATAGCACGATTCGTTAGCATTTTTGCCCTGACAATAGCATTGTGTTACTTCGCTTACTTTTAAACTGTGTCTGGCAAGGAAGTGGTAGTAAAAGTTCCTATTAAATTTCATTTTTAATAGTGCATTGTTTTATTACATTTTGATTTTAATAGAGCTTTTTACTATTAACTCTTTGAAAATGTACCCCATAGATTGGACACTCAAAATCATAGTAGCGTACACTTTTTGTCATAGGTCGGACAGCTTTTTTCATAGCTACACTTGGTATGACTTCTCACAGCACTTTTTGTAAGTTGGGTGGACTTG
>NZ_CAXTKW010000029.1:0-8316 GCF_964245105.1 Candidatus Dorea massiliensis AP6
TTAAAAATTCAATCTTCCGAAATTCCTTGATTTTTCAAGGCTTACCGCCTATCAAATATCAAAACCTTATGTATTTTCCCTTGTTTTTGCCCTTATGAGCCGAAACAAGGGAATTTTTTATGCTTCGCCCACAACCTTATCCAAGAGCCTTGCGGAAGTCCGCTTCGCTTCTCTGGTAGAGTGGGCATAAATGTTCATTGTGGTACTGACATCAGAGTGTCCGAGAAGTTCCTGCACATCTTTGGGTTTTGCACCGCCCGAAAGCAGATTGCTTGTGTAGGTATGGCGGAGTGTGTGGAAATGAAAGTCCTCCAATCCCTCAACCTCTGCTTTTGCCTTGCGGCAAATCTGACCGACTGCACTTGCAGAAACAAAAGCACCGTCCTCTTTTAAGCAGACAAAGGATAATTCTCTGTCATTTTCGGGCGTTTCCTGTGTTCTTTGCAGACTGTAAACCTCATAATAAGTACGCCCTTTTTCTTTGACCGTCTTACAGTAGTTCAGATGATACAGTTCGCCATAAAGGAAACGGTTTTTATGCTGTTCTGTTTTTACTTTCCGTAAGATGTCCGCCAATGTGTCACAGAAATCAACGGTACGGACTTTACTGCGTTTTGTCGTGCCGACTTCGTGCTTATGCCTTGTGCCATTGTACCGCATACTGCGTCTTACGGTTAGATACTGCTCGTCAAGGTTGATGTCCTGCCAAGTCAGACCGCAGACCTCTCCGATACGCAAGCCTGCATAGTAGGCTATCTGCACCGCAAGCAACGCAGGGTGTTTCTTTTGGGTTAAGAAGTCCGTCAGTTTTTGGTATTCCCCGTGTGTAATGGTAGGAACAGGAACAATATCTTCTTCGCTGTCCGAGAAAATATCTGTTTCCTCTTTTCTGCCACGCAACTTCACATACTGCATCGGGTTAAAGGTTATCAGCCTTTTCGGAAATACAGCAAAACGAAATGAATTTTGCAGTACCGCCGAGAATTGCAGCATATAGCCTTTACTCATCGGCTTTGAAGTTGTACCGCCAGGATTTATCCCTCCGTAACTCATCAGGTCGATAAACGACTGTAAATGGTCGGCAGTCACGGTTTTCAGTTTTCGGCTGCCAATGGGATATTTTTTAATCTTTTTGACTGCCGCCATATATGCCATAACCGTACCGTTGCTAAGGCTGCCGGGCTTCAGTTCTTCCTCTACCCACATATCCAGCATTTCGCCAACCGTGATGTTTTCGGCTTTCCCGACAAACTTCTTTTCCTCATAGTCAGCGATTGCTTTTCTGAGCAGGGCTTCTGTTTCAGACTTGCTTTCTGTTCCCACAAACTCTTTCTGTACTTTTCTGCCGCTTTCATCTTCGATATAGAAGCGTGCGTACCACTTTTTACCTTTTTTTCTTACAGAACCTTTTGCCATAGATAAATTTCTCCTTTCTATCCGTGGCAATCGGGACTGTGACATATGGTGTGCGTAAAGTAATAGTGTCACTTATGCCGATGAATGTCAATCGGCATTTTCACTTGTCAAAGTGCCACGGAATTTTTCTTTTTCAGCAACCCTTTCCTCGGCTGCTGTCACTATCCCGAACAGGTCGCCCATCTTTACAGCGGTGCGTCCCTCATCGTAGATATGTAAAATTCCATCTAAAAACTGCTTCATATTCTCGATAGGAAGTTCCATTTCTTTACGGTAAACTCTTTCCATAATCGCCCCTGACTCAATCGCATAGCGGCGTAAGGACTGCTTTAAGCCCTCGTCCTCCGCTACACGGTCAACCTCAGCCATAGCGTCTGCAAAGTGATAAGTCATAACCGTATAGAGGTCAATCATCTTTCCGAGGAATGTGGTGAGCAGCTGTTGGTGCGGTTCTCCCTTTACCACAGAAGAAACGGTATCAAGATAATTTTTGATATGTTCCTCCATATCCTTTGCACATAAAGTGCGGCTGTCGTATTCCTTATCTTCGGAAAGTCCTGTCAGCCATTCGGGAGTGGTCAGGAGTGCTTCTGCCAGTCCGTTGATAATCATTGTACGCTTCGGGTCTACACCGTCCGCTTCATATCTCTGAATGGTAGATTTGTTTACTCCGACACGCTTACCAAGTTCGGGCATTGTTAAGTTTAACTCTGTTCGGCGTTCTTTCACTCGTTCACCGACCTGTTTTGCGGTGAATGTAATTTCTTGTTTCAAGGTTTTCACCTCCTATTGATGATAGTATAGCACAGAAAAACTTATTTTGCAACCATAAATTTAATAATAGGCAAAAATATTTCTTGATAAGTTGCAAAACAAGTTGACAAGAGATAGCAAAATAAGTATAATTACAGATACACAGTTGCAAAATGCGTATTTTGAAAGGAGGTTGATAAAATGAGCAACATCAAAATGGGTTTAACCATAGAAGAAGCCGCAGAATGTACGGGTATCGGAAGAAATACAATGCGTAAGTTGGTAGACTGGGGCAAACTTCCCGTCCTCAAGGTCGGAAGAAAAGCGATTATCCGCAGGGATACTTTAGAGCGATTTATGAGCGTCAATCAGGGAAGAAACCTGCTCAATGAAAACGATGTTCGCAAAGTAGAATAACCATTCTCCAAGCCCTCGGCGTTTGAGAGCGAAATACACCCCTCGCACAAATCTTCGAGTTGTACTCTGGGTATTTCGCCCTTGCAGGGGGCTATGTATCACAGCTTCGGACAATGCACCGCCGCTATGATACAGAAGAAAACAGCACGCTGTTTTCTTCGCTGTCCGTCTGCTTACGCTGCCGAAACAGCAGCAACCGATTTCTCGGTTGCAAAAAGAGTATGCCCGTCACGGGAGGAAGGAGTATATGGCAAGACACAGTTTTATACAGATGTCAAAGCTACCCAATGTCAAGGGAAGAATATCCTATATCACAAGCCACGCAAGACAGGAAAATCTCTATGCCACCTACCGCACCGCCGACAATGAATTTTGGAGTAACCTTGCAAGGGAAAGCCAGCAGGAATTTAAGCGAAGCGGTACGGAGGGCAAATGTATTGAAGCAAGGGAATTGATTATCGCCCTGCCCGAAGTATATACAAAATACGAGCCGCAGGAAGTCCTTGAAGATTTTACGGAGGAGTTCCACAGGCGGTATGGTGTAGAGTGCGTGTCAGCCCTCCACCACAACAAACGCAAGACAAACTATCATATCCACCTTATCTTCAGCGAAAGAAAGCTGCTTCCTGAACCTGACATCAAGATAGCCACACGCAGCGTGTTCTATGATGAAACAGGCAAAAGGGTACGCACCAAGAAAGAAATCACAGGGGAGGACGGACAGATACGAAAAGGCTGCACCGTCATTAAAAAGGGCGAGGTTTACGAAAGCCACCTCTTTACCGTGAAAGATGATAAATTCAAAAGCGAGCCTTTTCTTCGGGAGGTAAAAGAGATTTACACTGACCTTATCAATCGCCATATTGCTGATCCCGAACAGCAGTTAAAGGTATTTGATAAGAACAGCGTTTATCTTCCTACCAAGAAAATCGGTAAGAACAATCCCAAAGCCGCCGAGATTGAAGCCGACAACGCCGCAAGGCAGGAATGGAACAGGACGGCGGATATGGCATTGTTATCGGGGATTGAGGAAACAAAGATACTGGAAATCAAGAAAGAGGAAATCCACCAAAAGGCAAGTCAGTCCATTAAAGAAAAGGGCTGGCTGCCTACCTTGTTCCGCAGCATTATCGGCAGGGCAAAGGAGCTTCTGCAAAGCCTTATCCGAGAAAAGGATATGCCGCCCAAGCCTACGCTGGATATGGATATGGCGGAATTTCGACGCATGAAAAATCTGATGATAAAGGCGCAGGAGGGCGCAAGGGAAATCCGCCGTTTGCAGGACGATGTTCTCCCGAAACTGAAAGCGCAGCTTGCAGACACAAAGGGGCTTTTCAAAGGCAAGGAGCGTAAAGCCTTGTCCGAGCAGATACAGCAGACGGAAAAGGAAATCGCTGCAAAACTGGATATGCTGCCCGATATTCTGAAAGAGGACGGTTATCCCGATGTGCAGGCGTTCATGCGTACTTTCCGAGAAATGGAAAGCGTTGTGGAACAGTACAGCCGTGACCTTGCCGAGTGGGAGCGTCAGACCAGCAGGAAACCGTCAGCCGCCGCCAAAGAGCAGCGCAGACCACCCGAAAAGCAGAGCGTATTAAAACATTTGCGGGAGATACAGGATAAAAATAGGCAGAAACCACCCCAAAGACAGCGCAAAAAATCCATTGACAGAGATAGCCGATAGATATGGAAAAACCGCCGTTATGGTGTTACCCATAGCGGCGGTGGCACATAATTATTTGCTGACTGCAAGCGTGATTTTCATATCCTGAACATTGATGATTGTTTCTTTTTTGCACTTCGGACAGTAGAGAGGAAAGTTTCTCATCTCAGTATTTTCCTGTATCATTGTTCGGGTTTTATTGCCGCAGACAGGGCAAAGTATCCATTCTGTTTTCATAATGTCGACCTCTTTGCGTTTCTCACTAATGGGAAAATATGAAATCTATATCATTCAATTTCAGTTAGAAATCTAAATTCCCCAATCCTGACTAATCATTTGCAGCTTTACCATATGCGGATAAATTTTGCCTGTGTTCATCAGTTTTTCCGGCGTTCCCTGTTCGGCAACCGTACCGTTTGAAAGCACAACCACTTTATCTGCGCCGCTTACGGTACGCATACGGTGGGCGATAACAAGTACGGTCTTGTCCTTTATCAGTCTTGACAAAGCAGCCTGTATCAATGTTTCATTTTCCACATCAAGACTTGCCGTTGCTTCATCAAGTAAGATAATAGGGGAATTTTTGAGAAAAGCGCGGGCGATTGAAATTCTCTGCCTTTCCCCGCCAGACAATTCGCAACCATTTTCACCAATCATACTGTTATACCCGTCTGGGAGCTTTTCTGCAAATTCTTCACAATTTGCTAGTCTTGCCGCCGCAATTACTTCTTCGTCGGTCGCGTCCTTTCTGCCTATTCTGATATTCTCCATGATTGTGTTGTTAAACAGCGTCACATCTTGAAATACGATAGAGTACAGAGACAGCAAGGTTTCCGGCTCTATTTTCGATATATCCATACCACCGACAGTAATCTTCCCTTTGTTTATGTCCCAAAACCGCGAGGCAAGACGCGACACCGTAGTTTTTCCGCCGCCGGACGGTCCGACTAAAGCGGTAACTTCTCCCTGTTTTGCCGTAAAAGACACATCTTTCAATACGGTTTCCCCAGTATTATAAGCAAATCCTACATGGTCGAATACAATGTCATAACCTTTATTTATCAGTTGATTTTCCCCTGTCTGAATAGGTTGGTCAAGGATTTCGTTCATGCGGTCTATGTTCGTTTTCGTAGAGATTACCGCAGCAAGATTTTGCAATGCGCCTTCAAGCGGGGCATAAAGCCTTGAAGCTACAAGCAAGAACATAAAAAACAGCGGAATATCAATTTCTCCACGAATAAGCAGCGTAGAGCCTACAAGCGCAACCGTAGCAATTCCAAACTTTAATATTAGTGTTGAAGAAACAACAAAAAGTGCTGTTCCAAGTTCTGTTATAATGTGCCGTTTTTCTACATAGTCAATTTTTTTGTCAAGTCCTTTCAGATAACTTTCTTCCGCATTGTTTGATTTCAAGTCCTGTAAACTTTCGATACACTCTTGTACACCGCTTTCAAGCGCGACATTTGCCGCTACAGATTTACAGTTGAAGTATTCCTGTATGCGAGCTGAAAAGAATGTGATTGTAAATGCAATCGGTAAAACCCACACCGCCGCAAGAGCCATTCGCCAGTCGTAAGCAAAAAGGCAGATTGCAATTAGTGTTGTTGAAATGAGGGAGCCTGCCAATGCGGGTACATAATGGGAGAATGCAGTTTCAAGCGTAGCACAGTCTCCCATAATAGAATTGGTTAAATCCGCAAGGTCTTTTTTGCCAAAAAAGGACAACGGGATTTTGCGTAGCCGTTCCGCTAAGGATATACGCCTTACCCCGCTTTCCACATAAGTCGCTAAGTAAGTGGCGTTATATTGAAACCAAGTCGCAATAAATATAAGGCATAAGCAAACCAAAGAACCAACCGCATAAAAAGCAATGCGGCTTCCATTCAAGTTCCCATTCATGGTGTCAATGACAAAGTAATAGAGCAATCCCACAGGGAGCATAAAGGATATATCCTGTACGACGCAGGCAATACAGCCTTTTATCAAATCGACAGCCCCCTGTCTTGATAATGCAAAACGTCTTTGCAATGTCTTAATCATGCGTTTACCTCCTTTGCAATCTTCCATTCTGCCGCTTCGGAATAATCCTTCCACATTTTTGTAAATATGCCGTTTCTTTCTATCAGTCCGCTATGTGTGCCGCTTTCGACAATTTCACCGTCTTGCAGTACATAAATGCAATCCGCGTCTGTGATTGACGACAACCTGTGTGCAATCATAATGACGGTCTTTCCCTTTGAAAGCGCGGATAAAGCCTGCTGTACGCGCACCTCATTATCGGGGTCGGCAAATGCGGTCGCTTCATCAAGGATTATGATAGGCGCATTTTTCAAAATCGCGCGGGCAATCGCTATTCTTTGCTGTTCGCCGCCGGACAGATATACGCCTTTTGCGCCGACAACCGTATCAATGCCATTCGGTAATTTTTCAATAATATCCAAGCACTGTGCAGCTTCCAAAGCATGGGCGATTTCTTCGCGTGTAGCGTCAGGCTTTGCCATACGCACATTTTCCAATATGGACGCTTTGATAAGTCGGCTGTTCTGAAATACAAAGGACACCTTATTCATCAATGTTTCTTTCGGAATGTCGCATATGTCGATATTCCCTATCAGTACGCGCCCTTTTTGCGGGTCAAAAAATCTTGTGACGATATTTGCAAGCGTTGTCTTGCCGCCGCCGGACGATCCTACCAATGCGACTGTCTGCCCCGGTTTTATGGAAAGAGATACATCATTGAGCGCGTTTTTCTTTCCGTCATAGCTGTAACTAACGTGTTCTAATGTAATCCCATTATCTTTAGGGATATTATTCACGCTGCTTTCAGATAATGGTTTTTCGTTCAGCACTTCATTAATCCTGTTAATTGCGTCGCCTACAATCATTGCGTCCTCGCTCATAAACATAATTTTTGTGAGCGTCGTACCAATGACGGGCGTAATCACAATATAGAAAATAAGGTTTAACAGAAGTTCATTTGTTACGCCGCCCCTTGTAAAGAGAATACCTCCGGCAATCAGAAACGCGAATACACTGTTAATTGCCGTTGTATAGAACATCATAGGCAGACGCAGCCCCTTTGTGTATGCGATTACCCATGTTTCGTAATTGTCTATCGCGTTTTTGAAGCGTTTGAAAGAAAAGATTGTCTGTCCGAAAGTCTTTACTACGGGTACGCCCCGCACATATTCAACGGCTTCATTTGACATATCGGCAAGCGCATTTTGATATTGTTCCATTCGCTTTTCCATGTCTTTTCCTGTCATTTTCATCATAATCAGAAAACCAAGCACAACGGGAACAAGGCTTAAAAGCCCTAACCGCCAGTCAAAAGCAAGCAACAGGAAAAATAGCCCTATAGGGGTGGCAATCGCCCCCGCTTTGTCGGGAAGCCTGTGTGCAAGATACGTTTCCGTAGCAGCACTGGAACCGTTTACTATTCTCCGCAGCTTTCCACTTCCATACTTCTCCGTTACTCCGAGCGGCAATGCTGCAATATGGCGCATAAGCTCTTTTCGGATATTAGCGGCAACCCGGAACGCGCTCAAATGCGAACACATCAAAGCGGCTATGTAAACAACAATAGAGATAACTGCAAACAATACGGCAGACCAACCGTAGCCTGTGACATTCTCCGCCTGTGAGAAGTCCGGGGAAACCTCCAGTATGTCGTGAATAATACACCATATATACCAAAAAGGTACAAGAGCCAACAGTGCACTCATTACAGACAGTACCCAAGAAAGATAAGTCAATATCTTATGCCCTCCGGCATAACCCATCAGTCTTGATAGATTTGACTGTTTTTTCATTGATAAAACCTCCTTGAAAATTTTTTATGATACGAGAACAAAATGAACGTCCTCCAATATCCTCATTTCAGTTAGTGTTGCCCTTGTGAAGTTAGCAGTAACTAACCTGTGTATAAAAATTATAGGGCAGATTGCCCTAACGAATTTATTCATTTTTATTGCCCCATAATTTTCATCCACCCGGCGGTATAGAAATCTCTCATTTCTTTCAAATAGTGCTTTGCTTCTTCAAGAGGCATTTCATGTATAATCAAC
>NZ_CAXTKW010000029.1:8413-10155 GCF_964245105.1 Candidatus Dorea massiliensis AP6
ACTAAATAATCATGTGTTCCTTTTGTTTCTATTTCCACCATTTCATCAATCAATTTTGAAAAACGTGTTCCCTCCGAACAGCAAAGTATGAGCTTAAATTCATTCAAGTGTTCATAGGCATACAAGAGCATTTCATACATACATTCGCCGGAAGTAGAAGTAAGATTGTTAGGTTGTTCTTCTGGCGGAATTTCAGCAAATTCTTTTTGAGCCTTGCAAAATCGTTCCAGTAAAAAATTGTAGTGTTCGCCTACCAATGCTTCAAACAAGTCCTCTTTACTATCATAATAGCCATATAAAGCCCCTGTGGTTACGCCTGCTTTTTTAGCAATATTTCGTAATGAAGCAGATGTGAAGCCTTTTTCAAGAAATTCCTGTATAGCAGCCGATAAAATCATCTGCAATGTCGTTTTTTCTTCGTTGCTCATTTTTAATCCTCTTTTTATAACACTGTTATATAACATCGTTATAATAGCACCTCGCAAAAACTTTGTCAATTCCCCAATATTATTTTCCACTATCCAAATATCATTTTCTGTCTGCTCAGAGATGTAAATTTCATTATCTTTTTGTTTGAAAAGGTGTTAAATGACCGTCTTTCAGTTAACACCCCTTGAAAGTGCGTTTACCCCCCCCCCATATATTCTAGGACTTTCGCCTGTTTCGTCCATTTGCCCTCGTAAATTGTGCCCCTTGTTAGATAACGGGGACTTTGAATGGCTTGCAAGCATGACGGGATTACTTCGCCAGTTGCTGAAATTGTGAGCGTATCCGTTAAGTATATCAGGTAAAATTTAAAAATTGTTTTACTTTCGAGCAACCACACAAAGCCAGCCTTTAGCATTTTTGTTCGTTTCTATATGCGTAAATCCTGCTTTTTCCAAAGAATATTTAATCTCTTTGGAAGTATAAATTTTCATTCCTTTTATAATCTCTGTCCATTTTTTATCTTTGTCATTTTCGCCATTTGACTCATTACAAACCATAAAAATTCCACCTTTTTTTAGCACTCTATATATCTGGCTAAAACTTTGGTCAATATCAGACCAAAAATATATTGTTTCAAAAGCAGTTGCTAAGTCAAAGGTTTCATTGGCAAAAGGAAGTTCCTGCACATTTCCTTGCAGAATTTCACAATGCTTTCTTTCTACTGCAAATTTATTAACTTTTTTTGATTTTCTAACACTAACCTCTGAATAATCAATGCCAAAAACTTTACCCTTTGGACTTTTTTCTAATAGTTTTTTTATATTTGCACCACCACCGCAACCAACGTCTAATGATATATCGTTCTTATTAATTTTTATATGCTTCAATCCCCATTCTGCCATAGGAGAATGACCTATATTCATCATATTAACCATAAGGCTTCCGCCAAGTCCTTTAGGTTTACAAGTGTTTTGAAAAAAAGACATAATTACACCTCTCCTTACATCAATCAAGTTAGCTTTGACTAATTCATTCTATCATTATTATAAAATTCGTGCAATAAAGTCTTAAAATAATTGCAGAAATGAGATAGTGTATTTACGCAGGTTTTCTCAATTTAGTATCTGTTTTCAAGTCAAAGAGGGTAGACAAAAAATATTATCTGCCTACCCTCTTTTTCATCTTATAAGCGTTACATTACTATGCGTAGATAATTTCTGCATTGACGATTTCTCTTGCTCTTGCCTGTATCTCGTTTATTCTGCCAACCCACAACATCGGGCGTTCTGTTTTGAGCTGTTCAGTAACGCCCT
>NZ_CAXTKW010000030.1:0-6215 GCF_964245105.1 Candidatus Dorea massiliensis AP6
GTCTGATATCATAGCTGGTTAACTGACAGCTGCTGAACGGCAGAAATTAAATTTGCGAAAAACTATTGACACTATCTGGTTTACTAAATGATGGCTCACAATCATTAACATTGATATAATTCTTAATAATTCGAAATTGGATTCTCTTTTTATCTGTCGCATTATCGGAATCCTTCCATCGCTCTTTTCAATTGGATTAAGTATTTATATGCATGATAATCTGTTTTCGAACATAATTTTTCATGTCGATAAAAATATTCTAAGTTATGCGGATTGTCTGCAAAATAAACATCACCTTTGCCGGCTTTATCAATGTACTCTTGATACGACTTCGTAAAATAATGATTTATAACAATAGGAAATTCTCCACTATCGGCCCTTTCATACCCGTTACATAAGTGTCCAAAACAATTTACTGGTGGTAAATTATGATTTTTCCATGTTCCCCACAAGTTATGGTGAAACGTCTTATTTTTTAGGCAATTTGGTTCAAACCCAAATGCTGTATTATAAAAGCATTTTCCAACTTCGTCTATTTTTCCCCAGCAAACAATAAAACTCTCCACCACCAAGGTGTCTGCCTCTCTGTCCATTAACCCTGATGTTCCAAAAACATTCCAATTAATTTTCACAGATGGACGATTTCTAAATTGATTTAAAAATTCTTCAATACTATCATACTTTATTGGTACAACAAATTCATCAATATCAATAAAACCTAACCAGGTTGTTTCCTTTGCATACTTTTTTATACAATCTGTATACGCCTCCATTTGTGCCTGATTTTTAGGCCACTGAATTAACGTAACAATACCTAATTTTATATAATCTTCTATAACCGTTTCATAATTATCATCTGAGTTATTATTATACAAGTAAAAATGTTCTATTCCTATAATCCTATGAAACTCAATCCATTCTCTCAGATATTTTCCTTCATTTTTAAAAATTGCACATATGGAAACTTTATATTTCTTTTCTCCCAAATTTACAAATATCGTTTTCATATATAAACCATATAAAATATTTTGTATTGTATATATGATTTGCTTAACTATATACTTCACATTTATCTTTTTAGGTTTATCGTATATATAATATTTACTTTCTGTCTTTATCACACTGTTTCTCCTTTATTTTTCTTAATTCATCATATGAAACAATCGGGCCAACAATTGCGCTTATCGCTATCGCTATTACTGAACCTAATATGACACCCTCAACTCCCATACCTAAATTAACAGCAAAAAAAACAGAAACCGGAATGTTTATGAATGCTTGTACTACAGACGCTATTGTTGTCTCTTTTATTCTTCCAATTCCACTTGTCAATGTTGAAAATGTATGAGAAATCATCAGCAAAATACAATATAATGCTGTATATACTATTAACTTATTAGAAAAATACAATTTTTTTTGTAACCAAATTACAGTAAATGGTCTAAATATAATTCCAGCCATCACCGTTCCGACAGAAAATACGGTTAATATCATCATTGCCCGTTTCAAATTTTTGATAATCCACTTAACATTATTATTTGTATACGCCATTGTATATGCAGACTGTAATGGTACAACTATAACCGCAAAAACTGTACTTATCATAGCAAAATATTTATAACAAAAACTATACGGTGTAACCACATCCGCTCCTAAATATCTCAGAATAATGATATTATCGGTAGAATTCAATATTAAAGCCGCTATATTCGAAATGAATGTTTGTAAACCAAAGGATAAAATTCCTTGTGAATATTTCATATCTGGCTTTTCAATTTTGATTCTGCATTCCGGATACTTTACATATGCCCAAATACTTCCAATAATATTTTTTAGGAATTGACTTATTCCTTCTATTGTTGCTATAACAAGTATTGTTCCGCTTCCTGTCTTACTATATAAAAGCAATCCTAAAATATATATTGCCTGGCCTATAATAGTTAAAGCACTAACTGCACTCGCGTTCTGTACTGCATAAAAGATATTATTCACTAATGAAAAAACAAAATTTATGCATACAAATAATATGGCGATTGCGAATATTAAATTAATATTTTCATTAATATCACCATGAATATTTAATACACTTTTTAAATCTATTATTTTCAAAAAAAATGCAACTACAATAAATGCCACAAATGAAATTGTGCTTAATATTGCATATGAAACACTGATATATTTTTGCGCCTTTTCTTTCTTTTTTTCTGCTAAGCTTTCACTAAGACGAATACGAAGGCCGTTACCAATTCCCAAATCCAAATAATAAATCCAGGATACGATAGATAACAGCGATACCCACACTCCGTATTTTTCTTCTCCCAGACAATTAAGGATCAGTGGAGCCGATATAAGTGATAGCACCATTCCGATACCTTTATATAAAACCGATAATGCTGAGTTTTTAAAGACCTTCTTACTACTATATGTTATCTCCATCTATATTCTCCATATCTGTTATACTATCATCCCTGTATTTTTCATAAATTCAGCCGTTTTCTTTATTCCCTCTTGTAAACATATTGGTTTCAATTTTCCGTAAGCTTTCTCATACCTTCTTATATCTAAATAATTTTCTGGTACATCTGTTGGCCTTGCCGCAATATAATTAACTTTAAGATCTTTTCTCACTGAATTTTTTATGGCTTCTATAACTTCATTTACACTGGTTCCTTTTCCGGAGCCTAAATTAAATACACGAAGTTCACTTTCACCCTCTACTATATTTTTTAT
The DNA here is from genome assembly GCF_964245105.1 of Candidatus Dorea massiliensis AP6. Classification (NCBI taxonomy): domain Bacteria; kingdom Bacillati; phylum Bacillota; class Clostridia; order Lachnospirales; family Lachnospiraceae; genus Dorea; species Candidatus Dorea massiliensis. The sequence goes on from NZ_CAXTKW010000030.1 coordinate 2,731, forward strand.
TCCTCGGACTGCATCTTCAATATAAATAAAATCTCGGACTACCGTTCCATCTCCATACACTTCCAATATTCCATCTGTCAACGCCTTATATACAAACGTAGTTACTACTCCAAGTTTTCCATTTGGACGTTGGTATGGTCCATACGGATTTGCCAATCGTATGATTCTATAATCCAGCCTTTCCTGATATCTATACAAATATAATAATTTCTCGATTGTAATTTTTTGTATACCATATGATGAAATTGGGTAGGTCACCATATCTTCTTCAACTGGACACTTTCCCTTTTTTCCATATACAGCTCCGCCCGAAGAAATAAATACGATTTTTTTTACCTTTTGTCGAACGCATGCATCTAATAATTTACATGTAACCACAACATTTGCTTCTAACTCTTCCCCTATATTTCGATTTGAATTTCCTGGAATCACTGTAGAGGCTAAATGATAAACAATATCTTGTCCCGCTACTTGAGCATCAAAATCTGCGTCTAATGAAAAATTTCCCACTTTAAAATTAAGCGGCACTTTTAATGCCTTTAATGTTAAAAAGAATTTTTCATCTCTATCAATAACTGTTACTTCATCTGTCAATGACAACTGCAATGCTAAATTTGTTCCGATAAATCCAGCTCCACCTATTAATGCTATTTTCATATTCCCAATCCTTTATTTATGTGCGATTTTATTTTTCACGCGTTTTACCCACCATTTCACGAGTCCCATATCTAATTCACTTTTATTGTAATAGACCTCTATAGCTTCTTTATATCCTGACAAATCATAGGAACATGCTTTTTTTCGTATAATATATCGCCAATACAATCCACTAATGAATTCCAAATTATCCTTCTTAACATTCAAAAATGTTCCAATACTTATACTCTTTTCTCTGTAAAGCTGCAGTATTATACTTACATATTCAACTGCAAATGCGTAAAATAAATTATATTTTCCTTTTTTTGTTTCATCTGTAAGTAGATCTTTCATGATAATTTGATTATCAATAACATACAGCTCTGATTTTCTATTACTGAAAATCAGAGCTGTATGTGGAAATAACGAATTGCACCTTATCGATAAATCAATATTTTCAAAGTCCTCCTTCCATACCGCCGTTCCAGCTGACCATGAGGACCAATACGACATCGCTCGAATATACTCATCAAATGAACTATACATATTATATTGCTTCAACTTTTTGTTTTCACCGTTCATAAAATACGTAATCGGTTTTTTCTCCCGATTTTTTTCTGCGTATTCAACTAAATACTTTAATCCCCCCGGAACAAATTGCATGCGATGATTTACAAATTTAATCAATTGCCCTTTTGCTATCTTAAATGCTTCAATTTGATTTTCAAAACCAATTGCTGTTGTTTTCTTATATATTAAATTTTGATGCAAATCAGAATATTCCTTCATTTTCCAGAAAAATTCTTTATTCTCTCCATTATCTGTTACAACAACTTCAAATAACTCCTCTGCTATTTGTTCTCTGTAAATGCTATCAAGAACAGGAACCACCCATTCAGTTACTCCATTCGTAGGAATACAAAGTGATAAGAATATCGTCGACGTCATCCTATTTCTCCTTTTTTGGCAACCAGTTCAATTGATCTGTATCATTTAATTCGGTATACAAATCATCTACCTGTTTCTTTATCATTTCATTTGTTAATTTACCATAATTTATTTTCACTAATTCCTTTATCATCTTTTCAGGAAATCTATATTTAATAACTTTCGCAGGAACTCCACCCACTATCGCATACGGCGGAACATCTTTAGTGACGACCGAGCCAGCTGCAATAACTGCTCCCTGTCCAATAGTGACGCCTGATAAAATTGTTGCTCCAAATCCTATCCACACATCGTCCTCTATTGTAATATCTCCCTTTGAAATACTTTCCATTTCCGCTGTTTCTAACACCTTCACCTTAAATGGAAATGTCGAAATATGATTTGTATAATGGTCTGCGCTAAGAATAAATGCTACCTGAGGTGCAATAGAACAGAAATTTCCTATACTTAATTTCCCTTGCTCGCCATATTTTAAGACATACAATTCCCCATACGTCATATTCCCAACATTCACAGCATTTTCATCAAACAGCGTTATGGGATATGTTCCATTATGCTTATTATGCTTTCTCCATTTTATCTTATATAAACTAATTTGAATTTCCGAAAGTATACCCATTCTTGTCCCTCATTTCTTGTTTTTGTTCTAATTCTTCAGAACGATATAATGAATATAACGAACAATACAAACATATCTGATATAACGGATATGTCAAATTATTATCTACAGTAAACATTGCAAACATCGATACTATACTAATAATTGTAAAATTGCAGGCATTCTTCCCATACTTTTTCATTGCAATATGTGGTATTAAAATAAAATAATTTCCTGTCCAAATAAAAAACCCCCAAAAGCCTGTCTCAATGTATAATTGCAGAATACTATTGTGCAAATACTCATAATGATTAACCATCCAGTCACCTAATCCTGCCGTCATGTATCTATGCACAAAGCTAAAGCCTTTTCCAAAATACAAAGGTGATATTTCATACATACCATCAAAATATTTCCAAACATATAATCTATCTGATAAGGTACCTTTTCCGGCTAACACCTGATCGAACGCACCCACATGAATACCAACAACATACAAAAAGCTAAATACTATTGTCAAAACTGAAATTATTTTCAATAGTGTAGTTGCATTCTTATTTGTGTACTTTGTCATCAGAATCATCACTATTCCAACTGCAAGGGACAAGATTGCACTTCTCTTTGCGCAGAGCACCATTACGACAAATAATAATCCCGTAAAAAATAAATTCGATTTATTCTTATTCTTTTTAACTAGAAAAATATAAAGATAATACAATATCAGTGGTACTACCGCCACTCCAATGTCGTTTCTTTCAAGTTCTTTCCCTAATAATTGTCTGACTGCACTACCCACGCCCACTTTCTGGATTTTAAAAAGAATGATATATGCATATGCTCCTAATACGGAAAATGTCATTACTTTTATTACACTTTTGTCAAACAATATTATCAATGCAATACTTACAAAAAAGTCAACCACAAGAAACATTGACGTTGTAATTGCCTGTCCTGCCGTTCCTATCTGATCTCCATTTATACTGCATATTAATATTGTATAAAACGAAGTTAAAACAAACGGAATGCAGAACCATACCAAGACCATCCAATATTTGTTCTTTACATGGTTTATATTCTTATATACCCAACCTAAAATTCCTAATAAAGCGACCACGATAAATATCTTTTTTTGCAATTGCAAGCGTCCAGGTATAAATTCTTCTGAAGCATAAGAAATAGCGAGAATAAAGAGAATCGCTCCTATAATTTGCTTTATATATTTTTGTTTAAAAATTCAATCTTCCGAAATTCCTTGATTTTTCAAGGCTTACCGCCTATCAAATATCAAAACCTTATGTATTTT
>NZ_CAXTKW010000031.1:0-4581 GCF_964245105.1 Candidatus Dorea massiliensis AP6
TTTTTGCCGGTGTACTCGGTAAAGGCTGCTGTCAGCGCATCCGCATCACGACCTTTGAAAAAGATCAGGTACTTGGGTGGGGAGCTGCTGCGGTCCTTCTTCACCGCATAGTCCACGCCGTATTTCCGGGCGATCTTCTCAAACTCCTTGATGGAGGGGTCGGTGATCTCGATGTTGGAAACGCCCTGATTCTGGCCGATCAGCTGCTTCACCGTCTGCTTGCCGTGGGGAATCACGGGGGTATCCCGGCTTTTCTGCTTTTGCATCTTCTTTTCCTTGCGGTGGGCAAGGTACTTGGTGATGGCGGCTTTCATCAACCGCCCGGTAAACTTTGTTCCGCTGACTACCAGCGTCAAAGTCCTGTTTTCCACTTCCTCCTGCATAGGTCATCGCCTCCTTTCCACGGATTTTGCAGGGGTGGCACTTGATACTAAGGCGGGACCACCAACCGCCGCAGCAGGTATTTCAGCATGGCAGGCTCCTTTCAGCGCAGCTGGTCGGAGCGGTCATAGTACAGATGGCCCTGGCGCACTTTGGCATGGCTGAGAATCTTGATGTGGCCCTTTTCCTGGTTCTCCAGGCTTTTCTGGTATCCGGCCTCCGTCAGAAATAGGCGGGTCCGTTCACCTTTCCAGCCCACCGGGGAATCGTCGGTCAGCACATCGAAGATAATCATGTGCCGGGTGTCATCGGCAAACCGCTCCAAATCCATGTACTCATGGCCGTGGTAGTTCTGCGCCCCGGCTTTGAGGCGCATTTCCTCCATCAGCTGGCCCACGGTCTTACGCTCAGGCATGGCGTGCGCCTCCTTTCCCGCGTCCCTGACCCTTCACGGTCAGGATACCGTCCAGGGTGGTGGCGGTGATCCGCAGGCGCTCGGCGGTGGCAATGTCATTCTTCACGGTCTCGTCGATGCCGTGGCCGCAGACCACCAGCACATGGGACCGGCGCAGGTAGTCCCGCGCCATATCCAGCCCGTCCTTGTGTTCCTGGGGAATCTCGTCCTTGAGGAAGGTAGGCAGGAACAGCACCGGGCAGATGGGCGAATACCCGGCGTCGTACACCTGACGACAGTAGGCCGCAGCGCTCTCGGCGTTCTCATACTGGCTGTTGCTCCAGGGAGCCGTAATGTAGGCAAGAGGTCGTTTCATGGCAAAATCCTTTCTCCCGGTGTTTTCGGGTAGCAGAAAAGCGGCTGTTTACCAGCCGCCTGCGTACATATCGTGGTTGACTTGTGCGGTGTAGTGGTTGCTGATCGTGGTCGGCGCATTAAACAGCACCGTCAGCAGGTATTGCTTCATGTTGCGGACCTCGGTGGTGTTTTTCTGCAAGCTGTCCATGACAAACCGGATATGTTCGCTGTCCAGCTTCAAAAAACGGGAGCGAACCACCTCATGGGGGAAGTCGCTGCCTGCAATCCGGGTGGTTTTGCGTCTGGCACAGACGGTTTCCACCATCAGCTCCACGATCTCGTCTAAATCCTCCCGATAGGTAGCAAACTCCCTGCACAGGTAGTCATACTCGATGTTCTCTAAAATCAAATTCCGATATTCTTCCATCTCTGTAACAGACATCGCATCCCTTCCTTTCCGTTCCGGCGGTCTTGCCGCCGCTGGCTCCCGGAAGGGAATGGAATCGGTACTTGATCCATGAGTAATTGATTTTTGAGTATTTGATTTCTCTATATTTAATTCTGCGGGCTTTTCCGTATCCGGTTTCTCCATATCCGGGTTTTCCGTATCTGGTGAAGCCGTATCCGGCTGGGGCGTATCCGGGTTCTTCGGCTGTGGCTGCTCGTAGATCACATACTCGGTATCGCTGATCCGACCCTGCCTGTCCCGCAGCTGATGGCGGACAATGTACCCGGCAGTTTCCAGCTCCCGCAGCGCACCGCCAATCGCGTCCACGCCCTCTTTGCAGATGGCAGCAAGCCCTCTGGTGGTGTAGTTCCAGTCTTCCGGTAAGGACAACATCATGGAAAGCAGCCCCTTGGCTTTCAGGGACAGCTTCCCGTTGCGTAAATGGTGATTGCTCATCACGGTATAATCTCTGGTTCGTTCAATGCGAAATACGGCCATTGACCTCACTCCTTCCAAATTTCTCAGGGTATGAAAAAAGCCACAATCCTGTAAAAAGAATTGTGGCAGTCAGCTGTTTTGTTCACTTTTTTTGCGACGGTAGGGACGCTTGGGAATGGGCGGTTTGTCCAACAGGTCATTTCCCTGAGAGAATGGCAGAGTTTGCAGAACACGGTCAATCTCCGCAGATTCCATATCATGCTGGGAATGGCAATCCTCCCGGATTGCTTCCCGTATTTCCTTTACAGTACACATTTCAATCCTTTCCTTTCGCAGTAATGATTTGTTTATGAGTGGCGGCGGCGCTTGTCCGGCTTAAAATCGAGGATATGTCCCTCGATGATACGGGCGTAACGCTTGATCTTGATTTCCCGGCGCTGCTGGCTCAGGAGGGCGGCCTGATAGCCGTCCTCCGTAAGAAACAGCCGCATTTCATCACCGGGACTGCCGTAGGCACAGGAACGCAGGACAGAAAACTCAATCATCCGGCGGGTATTATCCTGAAAACGCTCCACGGCAAGAATGTTATGTCCTTTCAGCTCACGGGCTGAAATATCCCTCATAGGCGGCTCCTTTCATCGTTCCTGCTCTCTCTGGCGCTTCTTCTGCCACGCCTCCAGCAGCTTGATAATGGTTTCCTGCATCCGCTGGGGCGTGTAGCTCTTGGGAAAATACTTCCGCAAAGTGTCCGAGGTGAATGTCACCTTGTCCAGATCGCTTTTCTTTTCCTCGCCCATAATGGCCCGCATCACATCAATGGATAAATGCCCCTCCTGACTGAATTTCTTGAGCCGCTGGGCCTGGGAGAGAGAAGGGGTGGCCTGTTCGCTGTCCATCGCGTCCAAAAGCTGCACCTGTTCCTCTTTTTTCAGGAACGACAGCTCATACGCCGGATTGAGAGCGATTTTTCGTTCATCCACCATATCCAGCAGTTCGGGAATCAGCTCCGTCAGGCGGATAAAGCGCTGTACCTGCCGTTGGCTTTCGCCAGCCTGATCTGCAACCTTTTGAATAGAGGTCTGCGACTTCTCGCCAACTTGGCGAGAAGTTAAATCGGTTCGTGCGCCCTGATGTTTGACAGCCTCCAGCTTCATTTTATAGGCAAAGGCTCTTTCGCTGGGGAGCAGGCTTTCACGCTGCAAGTTGCTGTCCACCATGATGATGGTGGCGGCATCATCGTCCAAATCCCGGACAATGACTGGCATGGTTTCTTTCTCAGCCAGTTCACTGGCCCTGTGCCGCCTGTGTCCGGCTACCAGTTCATAGCCGCCCTCTGGGTCAGGTCTTGCAATCGCCGGAACCAGCACACCATACTGCTTGATACTGTCCGCAGTTTCCAGCATGGCTTCATCATCCTTGACTTTGAACGGATGGTTCTTAAAAGGGTGCAGTTCAGACAAGGGGATTTCCTGAATCTTCTCCAGCCGTTCTTCCAAACGGCTTTCCTCGGTGGAAAACAGGTCATCTACCGATGCCAGCTCTACTTTTTTCGCGCTGCTTTTCAAGTTTCGTCACCTCCTGCGTCAGATTTTTGTAGCTCTCAGCCACCTTGCCGCCAGGGTCATGGGCAAAAATGCTCTTGCCCTCGGCGCTGATTTCCTTTGCCCTAACAGAATGGGGAATCTCGGTGGCGAACACCTTGATTTTGCTGCCGTAGGTCTCCCGCAGCAAGGCGGCGATCTCCTTGGCAAAGTTGGTGCGGTTGTCCACCATCGTCAGCAGGATGCCGTCAATCTGGAGCTTGGGGTTGATCTGTCGCTTCACCTTATTTACTGTTTGGAGCAGCTGTTCTAAACCCTTGGCGGGCAGATACTCTGCCTGGACGGGGATTATGATCCTGTTTGCAGCTGCCAGCGCATTGACCGTGAGCATACCCAGGGAGGGCTGGCAGTCAATCAGGATATGGGAATACTGTCCCTTGAGCGTGTCAAGATACTGCCGCAGGATGGTCTCACGGCTCATGGCATTTACCAGGGAAACCTCCATGCCAGAGAGCTGGATGTCCGCAGGCATCAGGTCAACGCCTTCCGGGTGGTGCAGGATGCCCTCACCGGGTCGCAACGGCTCGTCCATCAGGATACGGCCCATCGCGTCGGACAGAGTAAAGGGCAGCTTGTCCGGCTGGGGATTGCCCAGGCTAATGGTCAGGCTGCCTTGCGGGTCCCCGTCGATCAGCAGCACTTTCTTTCCGGCCTGTGCCAGTCCCACACCTAAGTTCGCGCAGGTCGTTGTCTTGCCAACGCCGCCTTTCTGGTTGGCAATGGCAATGATTTGCGTGTTCATTAACTTCACCTCATTTCTAATTGTTGCTGTTGCTTCTGGAAATAGAAAAAGCCGCCACTCCAAAATAAAAAGTGAAGTGACGGCTCTTTCTATCGCCGGAATACGAGTTCCTGAAATGAAAAAAGCACCCAGTCATTTATGATCTGTGTGCTACATCAAATTCATATTCAATTATTCAAATTAGCTCAAACTATGCCAAACTGCCACAGCCAAAAAACGA
>NZ_CAXTKW010000032.1:0-4490 GCF_964245105.1 Candidatus Dorea massiliensis AP6
TTCAGGATATTCTTGAACGGGGCAATATCGTTGTTATCCCGCAGGGTGTCGATACCGTCATTCATGGCGATATAGCGGACACCGTTTCTTGGGAAAAAGTCCTCAATCAAATGCCCGGTTTGCAGATAGTTCCGCCCCAGTCGGCTGAGGTCTTTCGTGATGACAAGGTTGATTTGCCTGCGCTCAATGGCTCTCAACATTCTCTGTAAATCAGGACGCTCCATATTAAGACCTGTGAAGCCATCGTCCTGATAGACTGCCACAACCTCCCATCCCTGCTTTTCGCAGTATTTTTCCAGCATATCACGCTGGTTTGCGATACTGGCACTTTCGCCTTGCAGGTCATCGTCCTTTGACAGCCTGCAATAGACCGCTGCACGATAGCCCCCGGCAAGTGCCGAACCGATTGTTCTGTATTCCATTTCGTTCATCATAGCCATTTACCCACACAATCCAGACGGTATCTGGCTCTTTTGAACCTCATCTTCATTATAACTTATATCTTTCTTTTTAGCAAGATATTCTTTTGAATTTGTCTTTCCATATTTCTGGGAAATCAGGCTGACGAACACATCGGTGGCGTCAAGCTCCCCGTCAAACACAGTAGTCACATGAATCTCTGTTTTGTTTTTTGCCATAGGCAGTTATCCTCCATACATGAAAATAGCCAGACAGAGGGTGTCGGCAACGAAGTCCGGCAACGGGCTTCAAAAGACCTTGCAAACAATCTCAATCTGGCGATGATTACTATTTATACTTTTCTTTTATTTTTCTGTTGTTTTGGTTGTTATAAGGGAGAAAAGCCCGGAAATAAGGGGTTTTCCCCGGCAACCGGCTCGGCAACGGGATAGCAACAGGGGGTGCAACGGGCTGTCATTTTCAGAATGGAAGCTCCATCTGTTCTGTGACCTCCACAAAACCATCCATCGTTTTTTCAGACGGGTTGCCGGAGTCCGTTGCCGGGTTTTCACGCTCCCAGCCCTTTTGTCTGCCATATTCGGAAAACATTCTTGGGTTCGGGAAGTACCGCCAGCCGGTAATGCACTGGTTCATAATCTCGTTGATTTCCCGGATTTCCCATTGCTTCGGCTCGTCAAAGGTATGGTTCAAGGCTTCCTTGTAAAGCTGCTTGGAACAGACCATGCTCCCGGTGTACTTATCAAGATACGCCTGTATCATTCCGGCTTTGGTGTCCTCCGGCATAAAATCCCGCTGGTGTTCTTTGAGATACCGTTGCATGGTGGGGCTGAAAGCCAGCTTGAATCTGCCGCTTTGGTAAATCTCCATCGCTTCCGCCCACATCTGCCCGATATAGGCTCTGGAAGCAGCTTCGTCCTCCAAAATGTGAACCTCGGCTTGCTCCGGGTACACCATGACGGGGATAAAGCGGCGGTTGCCGGAACGGTCAAGGGGCAGGAAGTCAAGGGCATTGGAAGTGCCGCCAAACACGCACTGACGGGGGCGGTCTGCCGGGTGGGTTTCATAGGGTATCTTGTAAACCTCTTTCTGCCGGCTTAAAAATGACTTGATTTCCTCAATGCTCTTGGCGTTGGCGGTTGCCATCATTTCCGACATTTCGATAATCCAGTGACCTTGCAGCTTACGGTACACATTGTCATCGTCCAGCTTCCGCAAATCATCGGAGAACCACTCGTCCCGGACTGCCAGCAGACGGAAGAAAGTGGACTTGCCAGCCCCCTGACCGCCTACCAGACAGAGCATGATTTCAAATTTGCACCCCGGCTGAAAGGCTCGTGAGATTGCACCCAGCAGGAACAGCTTCAACGCTTCATAGGTGTAATCGTCTGCGTCAGCCCCCAGAAAGTGCCGCAGACAGAAACGGATTCGTTCTGTCCCGTCCCACACAAGGGCACTTAGGTAGTCCCGGATGGGATGGTACTTGTTTTCATTCGCCACAATCCCGATGGCGTTATCAATCTTTTTCTCATTGGTAAGCCCGTAGGTTTCTTCCAGATAGAGAAGCAGATACTTCATATCCGTATCATTCAGGGCGGTGCTTTCTCTGTGGAAGCCGATGGGCTTTATGATGTCCTTGCGGTCAGTTAGGATGTTGTATGCGATAGCCCCGGAAAGCAGCGGGTCACGCTGGAATACGGTCAGACAGTTCCGTATGCTCTGACGGACACCGCCTTTCTCGGTAGTTTCCAGCCCCGCCTTGATTTCCTCAATGTTCTGGGGTGGCTGCATGGCGTTCATGGCGTTCATGGTGTTTTTTAGTTCTTGCTGCGTCTGCGGCTGCAAGCTCTGCCATTCGCTGTTCAAGCTGTATCACATCCTTTCCGTATTCCGTAATCAAAGCCGCTTTTTCCTCTGTTTCCCCGAACAGCAGCACATCCAGCAGATATTCCACATGGTCTTGCTTCTGTAAGGCTTCCACAAACCGGGGATGAAAGACTTCCTCCGGGGAGTGCGGGGCATATTCCTTTCTCCACACTCGGAGTAGGTGGAGATAATCGGCAAGAATACGGAAGCAGCGGTTTTTTGCTTCCTGAAACTGTTCCTCCGGGGATTTCTGCCGGGGCTTAGGCTTTTTTGCTTTTCCCGGCGGTTTCCAGTCCTCATAGGAAAGCCCGAAGTCCTGTGCCAGCTGTACGGCGGCTTCTTTCTTTCCCAGCCCATACAGGGCGGCGGCAAAATCAATCACATCCCCATCCGCACCGCAGCCGAAGCAGTGGTAACGCCGATCCAGCTTCATGCTTGGGGTTTTATCATGATGGAACGGGCAGCAAGCCATCCCGTTCCGCCCTGCATGAATTCCATAATGCTCCGCAGCCTGTCTGGTTGTGACGGACTGCTTCACAGCTTCAAATACATTCAAATCTATCCCTCCTTGAAAAAAAGAAAAGCACCTGACATTCTCTGATTGAAAATGGCAAGTGCCTGTTAAAGTTCCATATCCTGTTGTCTGTGTTTCGTCTGTTCCGGGGCAGTTCTTTGTGCTTTTTTCTCGTCTGCCTTATCCTGCAAGACTTCTTTGATGGGCTGCTTCTTGGGCGGCTCTTTGCTTTCTTCTGTGCCGGGGGTGGCTTTCCGTACCCAGTAGCGGATGTCCCGCAGCTTCTTCAAATCCTCCTGTACCTCGGTCAGCGGTACTTTCAGTTCTGCGATTTCGCTGAGAAGCGTTTCCTGCTCCTCTTGCAGTTCCTTTTGGGTGCTGTCCTTATCGTCCGGGTGCTTGGCAAGGTAGGCGGCGGCTTTCGCATATCGGGCAACCTCCGGGTGTTCCTGTTTGAATTTCTCCTTTGTTTTCTTGAAAAATATCTTCTGGTACTTCTCATAGACAGGCTTACATTCTTTGCAGTCTGTCCGGCTGGCAAGAATCCCGTCAATCACTTTGCTTCGGGCTTCCTTTGGCTTCATCTGATTGCGGTAATCTGCGGCTGATTTCCCGGAAGATTCCAGAAACGCTTCTAAGTCCTCCACAGTGGAAAGCCCCTTTTGCCGGAGATAGGACAGGGCTTCGCTGACTGCCTTTAAGTCCTGTGAAGTCCCCCGGTTCTGTCCAGCCCTTGTCCAGTCCTTCCGTTCTTCCTTTCGTATCTCCATATACTTCATCAGCAGATTGGGAAGAAGTGTTGCTTCCTCCGCCGCCTTTTGTGCAAGCAGTTCTTTCCGTTTTTCTCCCAGCTCGGTAATCCAGCCTTTGAGGTTTTGGATAAGCTGCCGGATGGACTTCATCAGGCGGTTGGCGGCTCTGATTTCCCGGTTCAGGTTGCCGATATTCGTCTGGATACCTCGCTTTTCCATCTGCCGGACAGCAGCACCCTCATGGACAGTAGGGATAATATCAAGCCCCTGTCTGGCATAGGAACGCAAGTCCACACGCTCCGGGCGGTCATTGGCTTCCAGATAGCGGTTCTGGATGACCTCCCATTCATGCCGCCAGATTTCACAATACTTCTGGTCGTTCCAGTCCACCGTATCCTCCTTGTGGCTTTTCCACCTGCCGGATGGCAGCTTTATCCGTTCCCCGTTCTCGTCAAGGTCATAAACCTTGCGGCTCTTGGAAAGCCATTTCCCATGTTCGTCCATTGCCCTCATAGTGAGCAGGACATGGGCGTGAGGATTGTGTCCCGGCGGGTGGGGGTCATGGATGGCAAAGTCAGCAATCATGCCTTTGGAAACAAACTGTTGCTGGCAGAACTCCCGGACAAGGACAGCGTACTGGTCGGGCGGTATCTCTCTGGGAATGGTAAGCACCCACCGCCTTGCAAGCTGGGAGTTCCATTGTTTCTCCACAGCTTCGGCGGCGTTCCATAAAGTATTGCGGTCTGCATACTCCGGCGGGGCATTTGCCGGGAGCAGGATTTCATTGTGGACGATACCTCGCTTTTCTGGGTAGTGCTTCACTTCTTGGTCGTATTCACAGAACAGCTTTTCGCCGCTCTGGTAGGCAGCGGCGGCAACCGCAGACTGCTGTTGGCTACGCTGAACAATCGAGATTTCGTTGTGTGGACAGGGCATTTCGT
>NZ_CAXTKW010000033.1:0-4447 GCF_964245105.1 Candidatus Dorea massiliensis AP6
AACTTTATTCTACCAAACGGCTATAGACCATGTCTATTTTTATGAAATTGAATTTGCGAAACTAATTATACGTTATCTAACTCTATCAATGCTTCCAATATTATTTGTAAACGTCAAATCCTGCGCCTACCCTTAAATTTAACGCCGCTTTTATGAGCGGCGTGGTTTCCGGCATTCCTCGGGAAGCTCATCTGCCCAAGGCATCAGCTGGTCCAGTTTTGCCGGATCTATATTTCCTTTTTCGTCACAATACTTCGGCAGTTCCGTGAGGATATGCCTAAAGTAATAGTACGGGCGCAGATTGTTCAGCTTTGCCGTTTCCGAAATACTGTAAACAAGAGCACTGGACCTGGCTCCTTTTGCTGTGTTATGCAGCACATTGGGGTCAGACCCCAATGTGCTGGACCCCAATGTTGTACTGTAGCTGCTCCAAAGCCAATCCGATCAGTCTATCCGCCTGATCTGCCATGAACAGCGGGATATTCAACACATCACCATCCAGTTTCAGATTGTCCAATGAGAAACGGATGCGGAGCCTGACCTTATCCGAGAACAGTTCCTTGAACTTTTTCATACTCCTGCTGGTTGTGTTGGCTTCGGATTTGACCTCCACGGGGAAGATATCATTCTCCCGCTGAATGAGGAAATCCACTTCGTAAGGCGGGTTGTTCTGGCTCCAATAACGGGGCATGACTTCAAACTGAGTAATTAAAGTCTGCAATACAAAGTTTTCGGTTAATGCGCCTTTGAATTCCGTAAAAAGACGGTTACCTTCGCCAAAGGCAGTGGGGGCCAGCTGTGCCAGACGGCGAAGCAGTCCCACATCCACCAGATAAATCTTGAAAGCAGACAAGTCATCGTAAGCTGCAATCGGCAGGCCGGGAGCTGAGCTGCGATAAATTTTATGCACCAGACGGGCATCCACCAGCCATTGCAAGGCGTCCTCATACTCACGGGCTCGTGCACCTTCCTTAACCACTTTATAGACGAACTTCTTGTTCTCTCTTGCCAGTTGAGAAGGAATAGATTTCCAGATCATTGAGATTTTCGGGAACTCGCTGAGATTCGGGTGTTTGGCAAAATCACGCTCATAGGCTCCGATGATTCCGGACAATGCCTCCTGCATGGCAGAAACATCCCGTGCCTCCGTCCACATCAATACCGGCTCCGGCATACCACCGGTGACATAGTACATTTTCAGTTTCTCATACAGCGGATTAAAGAAGGCGTCAGGGATGGGTTCAAGAGTGTCCACCTGTTCCAGATACTGCGCCAGATTTTCATCACCATTGGCAAGTAGGAATTCATGAAAAGTCATCGGGTCAATCTGCATAAAGTTGACCTTACCCACCGGAAAAGAGGAAGGTTTCGCCAAAGCAATACCCAACAGAGAACCGGCACAGGCAACATGATACTGCGGCGCATTCTCGCAAAAATACTTCATAGCGTTAATGACCTTAGGGCAGTCCTGCACCTCATCAAAGATGATAAGAGTTTTTTCAGGAACGATTTTTTGACCGCTTGCCAGCATAAGGTTTTGCAGAATCCGGTCCACATCCTTGGTTGTTTCAAAAAATTGCTTATATTCTTCATTTTCGTCGAAGTTAAAGTAAGCTGTATTTTCATAACAGCGTCTGCCGAACTCTTTCAGAATCCAAGTCTTACCCACCTGACGTACGCCCTTCAAGATTAAAGGCTTGCGGTAAGGAGAATTCTTCCAAGCCAGCAACTTTTTTAGGATAAATCGTTCCATAGAATCGCCTCTCACATTTTTATTTGAATTTTATGCTTATTGATCACACTTTTATTATATGTGAAATCTATGAAAATTACAACCAGAAACACAAAATTGTTTAATTGTATGCACACATTGGAGGCTGACCCCAATGTGGGACTCTCATCCTCCATGAGGCTGACATCCGCTCCCGATGCCAGTAACATTTCCGATTTTCAAACTCATCTGGCTAAAATAAGCCTTACTGCATCAATTAAATCCTGACTGAATCCTTCAAGATCATCTATTTCCAGCCCTTCTTTGATATATCCATATTCTGTTACCTCTATCATATCGCCATCTTTGCTGCTGTTGCACCATTTTTCTTAAAATTCCAAATACTCCTTCTTCAATCTGTCAATCATCTCAAATGGAAATATCTCCGCACCCCCATCCGGGATTTCTTCCAGCTTTGCTACGAATTCTTTTACCAGATCTTTCGCCTCCTGGCTGTGATCCCGACTTTCTGGTATATGTCTGACAAACCATGTCTGATCATAAATCTCTATCTGAGAAATTAGCATCTCCACATCCTGAGCAAAGTTAAATTCATTCGCCTCATTTGCTTCCCCATAATGAAAAATTATAGAATCCAACCTCCGTAAAATAGCGTCTTTATTTAAATCTAACGGAACATAAATACGAATATTATCTCTATTTTCATCCGGAGTTTTTCTAAAATCCGTCACCAGTTGTGCTCTTTCCCTGATTGATTTATCAATCAACCACGGTTCATTGATATACATTGGCATTTTTTCTCTTGGGATAGGATAAATATCTAAATCATGATGTTCCATAACATCCCCTCCCGCTTTTAGTTCTTGTTCCTTTCCTGTTTTTATCTTATCATAAAAGGTACGTAAAAAAGAAGTCAAAATATTTAAAGAGCAAGTACTGCCAAAAGTTATTCCATCGCTTTATCCCACTGCATACTCCTCAGCCAATAAATTAGGCACCCTATCCATCTCCTGAAACCCATATATATTCTTCACCGTTTCATGCAGCATCTCCTGAGATGGATAATATCCCATTGCCAGGAGATCCGATGACTTTGCCGATAATGCAGCCAGTTCGTCTAAAATACTTTTTTCCACCGATGACGATATAAAATAGTCTTCCGTGTAAGAAAATAAAATATAATTAATTGCGGACAGCTGTGCTTCCACTGTATGAAGTTTCTTCAACTGTTTAAAAAAGCGGCCATATCTATTATTGTTCTTCGAAACAAAAATCATCACGATACTGGTGTTTTCCAGTGGAAATATACATAAGGACATATTTCTGATTTTATAAGTCGGATCCATGTTATATACATCATTGATGATATTCCCTTCCATATCCAGCTGCATAGCTATCGTTCCCTGAAACGCAACCGGCACCACATAAGGCAGCTTCTCATAATACCCTATATAATAGTCCCCAGAAATTGGCTTTAATGAGCGCTTTTTCGCGTATGCAAATTCCTCTTTATACTCATTTAAATCCAGATCGCTCACTTCTGTTTTCGCCTGCGTCCACTCTCCTGTTATATTCAGCCTGTCCTGCATAATACCGTACATCTCAATTTCTATAAGCCGTTTACTGATATTCTTCAGACTGTTTTTCATATGGATTTCGGCAAGCATTTTCATCGTCGGTATCTCTTCGTAATTATCCGGATTTTCATAATCCTGGAAAATCTCTCCATCACATTTCCGGCAAATCAAATGAAAGGTTCCGGCTTCATTAACGCCTTTTTCGCCTTTTAGCAATGGCAATTCTATAATAGAATTCATATAGTATACCTTGCCATTCTGCGCTATATTTCTCAGGCAAAAGGCTGGCACCGTATGAGAATTGCAAAAGCTGTCGCAGGATTCTTTGCAATAATAGCACTCCTGCTGCTTTGCCGAATTTCTACTGTCTTTTAATATTTTATTTAAGCCTTTCGTGGCCTCGATGATTTCAGATCGATGCATTTGTGGATCTACTTTGGGGAAATCAGTGAGGGAAAAGGGGAAAATCATATTTGGCATATTGTAATCTCATCTCTTTCTGCAGCTGGTTTATACTGGATGATTTTCCTGGTATGGTCGTCTTCAGTAGCACAATTTAGGAAAGGGACTAATTATTTTGCGGAGAGTTCTTCACTGGTGCCTGTTAAATTATAACTTATGCCTACTCCATTTAGTGAGACAACTTGCACCATACCATTTTGAATAAGTTTTCTAATACTTTTTGTCACCATTGCTCTTGAAATAGTAACGCCTCGTGCAATATCCATGATTTTCGCATTATCATGGAATTGTAAATACTCTATTTTGTGAGTTTATTGTAGCACAGCATAGAAGATTGTGAAAGGTACTTGTAGTCTACCGATTACCTACTTACGAAGAATGGCATGTGCTTTCGGTATGGAAGCCGTATAGAATATTTGTCATGCTTGAACCGATTCATGAATATTTTACAGAATTTATACTTTCTTTCGAGTGCCTGACCCCACTGTGGTCACTCTCAGCAAAAGGAGCCAGGTCCAGTGCTCTTGTTTACAGTATTTCGGAAACAGCAAAGCTGAACAATCTGCGCCCGTACTATTACTTTAGGCATATCCTCACGGGATAACGTATAATTAGTTTCGCAAATTCAATTTCATAAAAATAGACATGGTCTATAGCCGTTTGGTAGAATAAAGTT
>NZ_CAXTKW010000034.1:0-2350 GCF_964245105.1 Candidatus Dorea massiliensis AP6
GCCGTGGAAAAAGCCGAGCGTGGAAAGAACGCCCAGCTTGCATACAGCTTTGACATTGCCTTGCAGAATGAATTTTCCCTTGAGGAAAACATCGCTCTTGCAAGGCAATTTTTGTTGGAGAACTTTGTGAGCCGGGGCATGGTGGTTGACTTCGCCGTACACCAGCCAGACCGTGAGGACGGCGGCATACCCAATCCACATTTTCATGTGCTTTGCCCCATCCGTCCCATCGAGCAGAACGGCAAATGGGGACTAAAGCAACGCCGGGTGTACGAACTGGACGAGGACGGCAACCGTATCCGAGACGCAAACGGAAAGTTTGTGTTCAACGCCGTTCCCACTACCGACTGGGGCAGTCCCGAAACGCTGGAACATTGGCGGCAGACATGGGCGGAGCTATGCAATGGCAAGTTTGCGGAAAAGGGGCTTGATGTTCGTATCGACCACCGAAGCTATGAGCGTCAGGGCGTGGAGCTTCTTCCCACCGTCCATGAGGGCGCAACCGTCCGGGCAATGGAGAAGAAAGGCATACGCACCGAGAAAGGCGAGTTCAATCGCTGGATTAGAGCCACCAATGCCGTTATCCGGGACATCAAGAAGAAAATCGCTCTCCTGTTTGATTGGATTGCCGAAGCAAAAGCAGAGCTTGCCAAGCCGCAGGCACCCGACCTTGTTTCTCTGCTGAACGCCTATTACACCCAGCGCAGAGCCGGGGCTTATTCGCAGAAAGGCAAGGTCAGCAACCTAAAGGAGATGAACGAAACTTTCAATTATCTCCGGGTAAACGGCATTTACTCCCTTGAAGATTTGGAACACCGTGTCAGCGAACACAGTGCTGCCACAGAGAGCTTGAAGAAAACGCTGGACGAACAGACCGCCCGAATGAAAGCAATTAAGCAGCTCTATGACAGCTCCGCTGCTTTCCAGAGCTTGAAGCCTGTCTATGACGGCTTGCAGAAAATCAAGTTTGAGAAGCCCAGAGCCAAGTACAAGGCAGAGCATGAAGCGAAACTGAAACAGTTCTACGCCGCCAGACGAAAGCTGACCGGAGAGTTCCCGGACGGCAAGGTGGATATGAAAAAGCTGACCGAAGAGTATGACGAGTTGGAACAGGCGCATGAAACCACCTACGGCGAGTTCAAGACCGTAAGAGACGATTTACACCGTCTTTGGAAGGTCAAGTCATGCGTAGATACTGCCACCCGATTTAACGAGCGCACAGAGGAACAAAAGCTCCAAAATCGACCCCAAACACGACACAAAAAGGAGGAACTATCCCGATGAAAAAATACGACTGGAAGAACGAGTACAACCCCATCCGCAGAACGGCAAAACGCCTTTTGAGCGGAGAACCTTTGACCGATGGCAGACCGCTTTCCGACCTGATTGAGCTGGACGAACACGCCTGGAAATGCCTTGCCTTTGAAGCCACCCTCACCGACCGCCAGATTGATATGTTGCAGGAGCTGGGCTATCTGCCTGTTATCACAAGACAGTACGGCGAAGAATGTGCGAACTGTCCCTACACGCTGGACGAGCGTGAGCATGGCGTTTGCAGACGATGCGCTGTTTTCAAGAAGTAAGGAGGACGCCCATGCAGTACACTCAAGCGCAGATTGACCGGGCAAACGCCGTCAGTCTGGAAGATTTTCTCCGTACACAGGGAGAGACACTAATCAAAAGCGGACGGGAATACCGCTGGAAAGAACATGACAGCTTGACCGTCCGGGGAAGCAAGTGGTTTCGCCACAGCCAGAGCAAGGGCGGCTATCCCATTGATTTTGTCATGGAGTTTTATGGGAAGTCCTTTCCCGAAGCCGTCCAGCTCCTGACCGGCGAAAGCGGCGAGGGGCAGACCGAAGCCAGCACAACACCGCCCACAGCGTTTCACTTGCCCTTGCACAACAGAACAGCCGACAGAGCAATTCAATATCTTTGCGAAAGCCGAGGTCTCAACAAAACGCTTGTTGAGGCTTTTCTTCTTTCTGGGGATATTTACGAGGACGCAAAGCGGCACAATGTTGTGTTTGTCGGCAGAGACCGAAGCGGTACGCCGAGATACGCCCATGTGCGAGGAACGGCAGACCCATTCAGACAGGACATTGCCGGGTCTGACAAATCCTATCCGTTCCACTATGAGGGAAACGGCAACCAGCTCTTTGTCTTTGAAGCACCGATTGACCTTTTGTCCTTTATCTGCCTTTATCCGCAGGACTGGCAGACAAGGAGCTACCTTGCCCTGGGCGGCGTTTCAGGCAAAGCCCTTGACCGTTTTCTTTCTGAACGCAAGGACACCCGAAAAGTGTTCCTCTGCCTTGACAGCGACACCGCAGGAAGCGAAGCCTGTACC
>NZ_CAXTKW010000034.1:2445-3842 GCF_964245105.1 Candidatus Dorea massiliensis AP6
CACCCGACTGGCACAGTCCATTCCCGGCGAGATCGCCGTCATTCGCCTTGTCCCGGCAAGGAAAGACTGGAACGATGTTCTCCGTCAGCAAGGGGACATTCCCAGCCGCAAATTCATAGCCGAGACAATCACGCTGCGAGAGCTGCCCACCGCCCAGCCTGTTCCCATGCTCCGCATGGCAGATGTGGAGCTGACGAGCGTGGATTGGCTATGGTTTCCCTATATCCCCTTTGGAAAGCTGACGATTATACAGGGCAACCCCGGCGAGGGCAAGACCTACTTTGCCATGCGTCTTGCGGCGGCTTGTACCAACCGAAAGCCTTTACCCGGTATGGAGACCCTTGAGCCTTTCAACATCATCTACCAGACCGCAGAGGACGGTCTGGGCGATACCGTCAAGCCCCGACTGATGGAAGCGGAAGCAGACCTTGAAAGAGTGCTTGTCATTGACGATAGGGACACACCGCTGACCCTTGCCGATGAGCGCATAGCAAGGGCAATCCGGGAAAACAACGCAAGGCTGGTTATCATTGACCCGGTGCAGGCGTTTCTGGGCGCAGATGTGGACATGAACCGGGCAAATGAAGTCCGTCCCATTTTCCGCAGTCTGGGAGATATTGCACAGGCTACTGGGTGCGCTATCGTGCTGATAGGACACCTGAACAAAGCCGCAGGAACACAAAGCACTTACAGGGGCTTAGGGTCTATCGACATTACGGCGGCAGTCCGCAGTCTGCTCTTTATCGGCAAGCTGAAGGACAGCCCCACAACGAGGGTGCTTATCCATGAGAAAAGCTCCCTTGCGCCGCCCGGACAGTCCCTTGCCTTTTCTCTGGGAGACGAGAAAGGCTTTGAATGGATAGGAGCTTATGACATTACCGCTGACGAGCTTCTTGCCGGGGCAGACAACACCAAGACCGAGAGCAAGACCGCACAAGCGCAAATGCTCATTCTGGAACTGCTTGCGGACGGAAAGCGTATGCCGAGCGCAGAGCTGGAAAAGGCAGTCAATGAGCGTGGGATTTCCTCACGCACCATGAGAACGGCAAAGAGCCGTATCGGGGACAGACTTGTGACCGAGAAAGACGGCACAGCATGGGTCTGCTATCTCCGAGACTGACAACAGGAACACGGCAAGCGTGGCAAAGACGGCA
Organism: Candidatus Dorea massiliensis AP6; assembly: GCF_964245105.1. Lineage (NCBI taxonomy): Bacteria > Bacillati > Bacillota > Clostridia > Lachnospirales > Lachnospiraceae > Dorea > Candidatus Dorea massiliensis. Next base: position 3,600 of record NZ_CAXTKW010000034.1, read on the forward strand.
AGGTTTTTATAGATACCTTAATGTTGCCGCCTTGCCTTGTTCCCTCATACCGACACCGCCCGATGATGAACCGTCACCGGGCACTTTTTCATTTACAGGAGGATTTTGAATGAACAATACCGCAACCAATACCACCACTTGCCCGACTGTCAGAAAGCAGATCGGCAAGACAACCTATATCGTCCGTGTCCATTTCAGCCAGACCGCAAAAGAGACGATGGAGGACAAAATCAAGCGTATGCT
>NZ_CAXTKW010000035.1:0-3302 GCF_964245105.1 Candidatus Dorea massiliensis AP6
TGCTGTTTCGCAATCGGCTGCGCCTCCTTTCTGGCGCTAAGCAGCGCATAGAAGTTTTCGGTTTTGTAAGGCCGCACACGGGGATAGAGGAACCGGGTGCGGATGATGTTTTTCAGCACTTTTTCCAGCGGCAGACCGTCTCGTTCATACATAGCCAGAAAGAAGAACGGGAGCATGAGGCCGATCATCAGGAACATGGCGGCACTGTTCCCGATACTGCCACGGGAAAACAGGTAAGCCGGGAGGCCCACCGCCGCCGCGCTGGAAAAACAAACAAGCTGGCGCTTCGTTAGGTTGAAGGCCAGCTTTGTCTTGATTTTGGAAAGGTCTTTTGGTACTGGCACATAGGCCATTTTGTTACACCTCCTTTATTGCTTCGGGCCAGTATGGCCCGAGGTTATCTTGCGGCCTCTTTGGCCGGGGTTGTACTGCGGGCGGCTTCGGCGGCCTTGCGTCCGCTCTGCCTTGCCCGCCAGTATTCGGGATTATACTGCCGGATGGACTGATTGAGGTTTTCTTCAAACTGCGCTTTGTCCTTAATGCGGTCGGGGATGTTCCACAGCTTTTTGTCCAGCAGCTCCCGAAGCACTACGCTTTCCTGCGCGTCCTCCTCATAGCAGATATAGCCCTTGTCCTTGAAGCCGCATTTTTTGGCCGCCGGGGAGAGGACGGCGGCTACCTCGTTTGCCACCATCGTTCCGCCGTGGCTGGCGGTAGATACCAGAAACACCCCCGGACAGAGAACTTCACAGCTCTGCACCTCGCCCCACGGGGAGCTTTTCGGCGCATGGAACATTCCGCCCGTCCGGTTCCGGTCCGCCTGCATGAGAGCCGCCTTTTCCAAGATGGCCTTCAGCTCCGGGGAAAAGTAGGCGTATTCCCGCAGGACACGGGCGGCGTCCCCGCCGCAGGCGTTCATCAACAGGGTATAGGCATCGCTGTCCGCTTTGGTACAGCGGCCCAGCAGTTTTCCGTCGTAATAGCAGGCTGCGTCATAGCCCGTCCGTTTGCGTGGCATGGTTTCCGCCTCCTTTCTGCTTCGGGCCAGCATGGCCCGAGGTCAACGCTCTGCGCTGCGGCTGGGCTTTTCCTTCGGAGGCCGTTCTGCCTTTGCCTGTTCGGCAGCCGCTTTTCCGGCTTTGAGCTGGTCGCTGATGGACGCACGCCCCACAGAGCCGCGCTCCGCCATCTGTTCCAGCTTTGCCTCATAGGCTTGCAGAACAGCGGTGTTGAGCTGTTCCCGGAACTCCTTTGTGACAGGGTAGGCCATATCCCGGTAGCCGCCTTTGCCGTCCGGCTGGCTGGGCATCCCAAGAAAGAGGCCCTTGCTGCCCTGTACGATTTTCAGATTTTCCACCACAAAGCAGTCATTGAATTTCACGCTGGCAAAGCCCATCAGATTTTTCACAGGTTCGATGACCCGCACGCTTACATCCAGCTTCAACGGTGCGGCCGGGGTGGTGTTTGCAACCTTTTCCTGCATGGTTTCCTCCTTTCCGGCGGGAACAAGGTTCCCGTCCTTGTAGTCATAGCCTTCCGCCCGGAGTGCCGCCAGCGTGTCCGCCGATACGCACCCGGACAGTTTCAGATCGGTTTCCACCATAAAGCGCATGGTGTCTGCTTTAGAAAATTCTTCGGGGAGCTTTCCATAGAAAGCCGGGTGCGGCTGTCCGTCCGCACCCTGTTTGTAACGCCGAGGCATACCGCCTCCTTTCCGCTTCGGGTCAGCATGGCCCGAAGTCTCTTAATGGCAGCCGAAGATGGATTTTGCAAGACTGCCTGTTTTGAATAAGGTAAAACACAGCAGCACCGTATATCCCACGCAGCCCCAGATCGCCCCGATGGGGTCGCCGTCGGTGGCGATACTCTGGATCAGCACCGCATAGATGGCGACACAGACTAAGATCAATAGACCTTGAAAGCCCACCGCAAAGAGGGAGCGGAAATAGTTCTGCCCCATGTGTCCGGTTTCCCTGTTGGGGACTGTGGCAAACGGGATAGGCGCTAAACTTGTGAGTAAATAAATTTCAATCATACGGCCATATACGATGACGAAAATCACGATGTTTAAGGCAATCATGGTAAGGGCAAAATTTGTCATGCGGACGGAGATTTCTTTCTCCATGAGGGCGTTTGCAATGCACCCAGCAAGGTAGCTTTTGCCTGTGCCGACGCTGCCCCAGAGCAGATAGCCGATGTTCCCGGCTTTCATGTCCTCCCAATGCTCCACATAGAAACGGGCGGTTTTCATCTGCGGGTTTCTGCCGTTGTCATTGGCAAAAGTCCATTCCCGCATAGCCGGGTCGGTAAAGCCCCGGCGTTTCAGTTCTTCTACCTTGTCCCGGTGCTTTCTCTGCTGTTCGGCGGCTTCACGCTCCATGCGCTGCGCCCGCTGGCAGTCACACTCTGCCGGGTGTCGGTCACGCCCGAACAGGGCAACCTTATCAGCTGGAAAATAGGCTTCTTTCGGTGTCCGGCACTTGCCGCAGTAGAGCAGACCGTCCTCGCCTGTGTAGTCCTCCGGCTCGGCGGTGGCTGCTGGTATCTGTAAATTCATATCTTCAAAAGCTGGTTTCATAGACTTTCTCCCTCCTTGTAGCTGTAATCGGGTATGCCCCTTTTCGGGGCAGCTTTAGCGGTATCATCAGCCGCCCATCTGCGGATAGTGGCGGCATGGTTCTTGTATTTCCTCCCGGTAGAAGCGATATAGCCGGATAGCCGGTCAATATAATACTCCCACTTGTCGGGCAGTTCTGCTTTCAGTTCAGAAAGCTCCGTATCTGTCAAAATCACATTTTCATATCTGCCGTAAGCTGCGGGGGCGGCTCGTCCCGGTTCTGACTCTCTCTCTTTTTCTATCTCTATATCTATCTCTTTCTTTATCTCTATCTCTGGTGGACAAATGTCCGCTTTTGTTTCGGACACTTGTCCACTAAGCCGTTTTTGCTCTGAAATCTTCATTCTTGCCCTGCGCTTACGCTCCCCCTCGGTAGAGGACTGGCCGATGAAAAGCTCGATATTGCTCATATACAAAGCCCCGTTGTCCAGCGGTTCAACAAGCCCCAGCTTCATAAAGATTTGCAAAGCCCTCTCGACTGTGCCGACCTGCTGGCGAGTAATGGTGGCTATCATTTGGGCGGTGTAGGGGATATTCTCGTCAAGCTGCAAAGTCCCGCCATATTTCAGCGATTTTAAGTACAGCTTCAAGAGGATATTGGAATACAGCATAGGTCGGACAGCTTTTTTCATAGCTACACTTGGTATGACTTCTCACAGCACTTTTTGTAAGTTGGGTGGACTTG
>NZ_CAXTKW010000036.1:0-2480 GCF_964245105.1 Candidatus Dorea massiliensis AP6
AATTCTAGTAGAATGGTTTTGGGAAAGCCAGCCAGAGAGGGTGAAAGCCCCGTACATGAAAGGAAAGCAGACATGGCGGTATCCAGAGTACCACGAGACACGTGGAACCTTGTGGGAACAAGCGGGGACCACCCCGTAAGCCTAAATACTCCTTAGTGACCGATAGCGCATAGTACTGTGAAGGAAAGGTGAAAAGGACCCCGGGAGGGGAGTGAAAGAGAACCTGAAACCCTGTGTTTACAAGCTGTGGAACCGCTTTATATGCGGAACCGCGTACTTTTTGTAGAACGGTCCGGCGAGTTGCCGGGACTGGCGAGGTTAAGCACTTAAGGTGTGGAGCCGAAGGGAAACCAAGTCTTAATAGGGCGTAAAGTCAGTTCAGGCAGACCCGAAACCGGGTGATCTACCCATGTCCAGGATGAAGTTGCCGTAAAAGGCAATGGAGGTCCGAACGCACATCCGTTGAAAAGGGTGGCGATGAGGTGTGGGTAGGGGAGAAATTCCAATCGAACCCGGAGATAGCTGGTTCTCCTCGAAATAGCTTTAGGGCTAGCCTCGATGGAGTCTAATGGAGGTAGAGCACTGAATTTCCTAGGGGGCGTCAAAGCTTACCGAAGAATATCAAACTCCGAATGCCATATAGATGCTCATCGGGAGTCAGACTACACGAGATAAGTTGGGTAGTCAAAAGGGAAAGAGCCCAGACCTGCAGCTAAGGTCCCAAAGTGCGTGTTAAGTGGAAAAGGATGTGGGATTTCAAAGACAACCAGGATGTTGGCTTAGAAGCAGCCATACATTAAAAGAGTGCGTAATAGCTCACTGGTCGAGAGGTCCTGCGCCGAAAATGTCCGGGGCTAAAACACGACACCGAAGCTCAGGAATGTACCTAGTACATTGGTAGAGGAGCATTTTTAACGAGACGAAGCAGTACCGTAAGGAGCTGTGGATTGTTAAAAAGAGAGAATGCCGGAATGAGTAGCGAGAGGAAGGTGAGAATCCTTCCGGCCGAATATCTAAGGTTTCCAGGGTAAAGCTGATCTGCCCTGGGTAAGTCGGGACCTAAGGCGAGGTCGAAAGACGTAGTCGATGGACAACAGGTTGAGATTCCTGTACTGCTCTGTAACAGAACTGTGGGGACACGTGTGGAGAGTGTGAGCCGGAAATGGAAAGTCCGGTGCAAGCGAGGTAGGAGATGATTTGGCAAATCCGGTCATCAATCCGAAGACGTGACGCGTACCGAAATCAAGTAGGGAAGCACATGAGCCATGCGTCGAGAAAAGCCGCTATTGTTTGCAGAGTACCCGTACCGTAAACCGACACAGGTGGATGAGGAGAGAATCCTAAGGCCGACGGAAGAAGCATTGTTAAGGAACTCGGCAAAATGACCCCGTAACTTCGGGAGAAGGGGTGCCTGCGAGAGCAGGCCGCAGAGAATAGGCTCAAGCAACTGTTTAGCAAAAACACAGGTCTATGCGAAACCGAAAGGTGAGGTATATGGGCTGACGCCTGCCCGGTGCTGGAAGGTTAAGGGGAGATGTTAGCGCAAGCGAAGCATTGAACTTAAGCCCCAGTAAACGGCGGCCGTAACTATAACGGTCCTAAGGTAGCGAAATTCCTTGTCGGGTAAGTTCCGACCCGCACGAAAGGCGTAATGATTTGAGCACTGTCTCGACAATGCATCCGGTGAAATTGAAGTACCAGTGAAGATGCTGGTTACCCGCGCCAGGACGGAAAGACCCCATGGAGCTTTACTCCAGCTTGGTACTGGGATTCGGTATTGCATGTACAGGATAGGTGGGAGGCTGCGAAATGGTGACGCCAGTTGCCATGGAGCCAATGTTGGGATACCACCCTTGCAGTATTGGGTTTCTAACTAGTCACCGTGACCCGGTGATAGGACAATGCCAGGCGGGGAGTTTGACTGGGGCGGTCGCCTCCGAAAGGGTATCGGAGGCGCTCAAAGGTTCCCTCAGAATGGTTGGAAACCATTCGAAGAGTGCAAAGGCAGAAGGGAGCTTGACTGTGACACCGACGGGTGGAGCAGGTACGAAAGTAGGACTTAGTGATCCGGTGGTATTAAGTGGGAATGCCATCGCTCAACGGATAAAAGCTACCCTGGGGATAACAGGCTTATCACTCCCAAGAGTTCACATCGACGGAGTGGTTTGGCACCTCGATGTCGGCTCATCGCATCCTGGGGCTGTAGTAGGTCCCAAGGGTTGGGCTGTTCGCCCATTAAAGCGGTACGCGAGCTGGGTTCAGAACGTCGTGAGACAGTTCGGTCCCTATCCGGCGTGGGCGTAGGATATTTGAGAGGAGCTGTCCTTAGTACGAGAGGACCGGGATGGACTGACCTCTGGTGTATCGGTTGAGCCGCCAGGCTCATGGCCGAGTAGCCAAGTCGGGACGGGATAAACGCTGAAGGCATCTAAGCGTGAAGCCCCCCTCAAGATGAGATATCCCATTCGAAAGAAGTAAGA
>NZ_CAXTKW010000037.1:0-2153 GCF_964245105.1 Candidatus Dorea massiliensis AP6
TTTTTACGCGCCGAACGAGAACGATGGAAGTCAGCACAGCCACAACAGCAATCACAATGGACAAGAAAACGATGATTTCCATATTGGCTATACCTCCTTATTAAAGCGGTAGCCAATCCCTTTGACCGTTTGGATATACTTTGGGCTTGAAGGATTGACTTCTAATTTTTTACGAAGCCGGCTGATAATCGCCATAATGTTACTGTCATCATAGAAATATTCTTCGCCCCAAACTTCCTCATAAATCTGCTGTTTTGTCAAAATTTTTCCTTGATGCTTTGCGCAGTACAGGAGCAGATCAAATTCCTTTGGTGGAAGTTCAAAAGTGCCATTTTCCGTCGTAACAGAACGATTTTCAAGGTCAATTTGCAATCCATCAAAATCCAGTTTTTGCACAGCTCCGGCTTGATGATTAAAGCGGGTGTAGCGGCGAATGAGGGACGCAATACGGGCAATCAGTTCGTCCATATCAAACGGTTTTGTCAGATAATCGTCCGCCCCGGCCCGTAAGCCCCGCACTTTAGAAATGCTGTCATTTTTGGATGTAAACATCAAAATCGGCAGGCTGTTCTCTTTGCGGATTTCTTCCAGCGTTTCAAAGCCATCCATACCGGGCATCATCACATCCAGCACCACAAGCTGATACTCCTGCTCTTTTAATTTCTGCAAGCCCTCTTTTCCGGTATTACAAAAATCGGCTTCTATATGTTCCGATTGTACGCTGCGTTTAATCAAAGCGCACAGTTCTCTGTCATCATCTATAATCAAAATTTTATTCATGGCGTAGTTCCTTTCCTTGTTTTGTCCGGCCATCAAGCGGCTTCTCCGCAGTTTTAGGGAGCAGCCAAACACCGGCCATTTTCACAGCGCCGGGGATACGCCCACCGGCACAATAATAATTTACCCTACGAGGTGTCACGCCCCATTTCTCGGCGGCCTCTTTCAATGTCATATAGTCCATTTCGCACCTCCACAGAGTACATTATAGTTCTCTTTCTCGAACAATGCAAGAAACGGAATGTGAATTATAAACTTCAACCAACCTGCATATAGCAACATTCCACAGGCAAAGTATGAATTATACAATGTAACTGGGTGATGTTATATGGCGAAAGTTGAAGATTGTCCCGGTTTTGAAACCTTCGGCGCAGATGTCAAAGCCGCACGAGAGGCAAAGCGTCTGGCACGAAAAACATTGGCAGAAATGGTTGGGATTGAATGGCGGTATCTTGCCAACATTGAGAATCAAGGTGCGATTCCGAGCCTGCCTGTGATGATCCAGTTGATTAAGGTCTGCGGACTTCCCGTGGAACGGTATTTTAACCCGGAGATCATGCGGGAAGAAAGCGAACAGCGGCAACGAGTCAGCCACAAGCTGAAGCTTTGCCCTGAAGAATACCTGCCGATTATCGAAGGTGCCATAGACGGGGCGCTCAAAATGGAACAGACTGCGAAGCAGAAGGAGGACGCATAATCGCGGCCTCCTTCTGGCGTTTCTATATCAAGTTTCCCGGCACTTTTCCCAAAGTTCCCGGCACCTCTGCTGGATTTCTCCGGTTTCTGTCACAGTCAGATCGCGGTCATTTCCGGTAATCTTATCTTCCAGAAAGTTGGCGTATGTATCCAGCAAGGCGTTTCGCAAATCCTCCGGAGTTTTCTGTATTTCGGCGCTGTACCAGTCATTCCGGTGAGGTTCCCATGCCATCAATGTATAACCGTGGCTGGTCTGCACCACCTCATACAGAGGATCATCATCCAGATATGCCTGAAACACTTCCAGAACCTTTTCAAAGGTCAGCATTTCCCACACCTCCCATTCAACTGCAAATCAGTTCCCTGATTAAAATTTCCTCAATCTGTGCCGTTAATGTGTTCATCAGTCCTACCCAGCGCATAGGATCACAGGCTTTCAGTTCCTCAGTGACACCCGCAGCCTCCATCATGTGAGGCAACATGGTGTCCACGCGCTCCTGCGCTGTCCAATCAATCTCTAACAGGTGCGGATACAGTTTCTCGCTCATCAGCAGTTGGTTGTAGAGAATAGGACGGTGTTCCTTCAGGTAGGACTTTCGCATCCTGCCGTACTTGCCGATAGAAGTTTCCGGCTGTTCAGAAAGTTTTAGGTTGGGTATATCATAATCTCCACAACGAAT
>NZ_CAXTKW010000038.1:0-1664 GCF_964245105.1 Candidatus Dorea massiliensis AP6
GTTCGGGTAAATTTACTGTAGGAAATTAATAGACAGAGCATCCTTGAGATATGTTTCAGAATCAAAGTTTTCTCCATCATTATAACCTTTTTGTCCCTTTTTACAAACCCCAAATGTGATTTTTCAGCGCCGCTATCTTTTTGATCTGCGGATAGGGAATGTCATACACTGGCAGATCTGCCAGTACTCCCAGTTTTCGTTTGTTGGCTTTTTCCATTCTTATCATTTCTGTGGCGGAATAGATGATCTCCTCTGCACCCGATACCTGTTTCATTTCTTTTTTCTGATATCTTACCAGTTCCAGCATATTTCCCTGATTTTGACGGTAGATTCTTAACCGGGACATCTTATCTGCCCCGGTTCTACACCATCCCAATGGTCTTGAACTCATCCTGTCTGCGTACACATGGCTCACATGCCCTTCTGCGGAACATCTTACATTGCTGTCCCCGGATTTCATGGCAATCATGATTCCAGACCAGTTCCCCAGTATGTATGCCTTCGCCTGTTCCACTGCCTTTCGCTTTGTTTCTTTGTCTGTGATTCCTATGATCCGGTCAAAGGCTCCCTCTGCCATCCACTTTTTCTTTCTGTGAATGGCTCTGTATATTTCACCCCTGGCATCCTCCGCTGAGTCTTCCAGGTGGGATGTTGCCGCTATGATGTATTTATGCATATGATATTTATCAAGGGCATACTTGGACTTCGGAATGATCTTTTCTCCTGTGCGTATCCATGCTGCTCCGTCCCCGTTGATATAAATCCTCTCAACAGCATCCAGATCATAAGCTTCATCCAGATACTCCAATACTTCTGTCCATAGTCTACCGCCTGCTTCCTGCCCATCATAAACACCTCCGAAATACTTCGGATTTATCAAGTGGGGACGTCCTTCCTCATCACCTTCTACACCTTCATAAACGTATATGATCCAGGGCATTACGGTATTTATGCGGGGATTCCTGATATCCCCCTTCTTCTCCAGATACTGAAGGGCCACATGGTCTTCATCCGCATCTATGTAAAGTGTTCTCAGTTCTTTCTTTTCCACAGTCTTCAGGGCAGGGAACTCCAGCCTGTGCAACTTGTTCATTACAGCTTCTTTGCTTATGGATTCACCGTTTATGCTGGCACTGGCACCGCCTTTTCGATAGCTGCTCTCGGATGCTTCCAGTAGAATTCTCGCTTCTGCATCTTCGGTTATCCTGGCATGATGCCCCAGCCCCATCAGCTGATCCAGAAGGTAACAGGATTCACCGGTAGCAACATTTTTGAACAGAGTTTTGTGATATACCACTTCTCCAAGACTGGTCAGCAGGGAAGTTTCATCTCTTCTGACAATGTACCAGCCCTGGCGCAGATCCTTTCTTTCCCGCAGCAATTCATCATAGGATTCCCATTCTTCCGCTATCATGCTGCATCCAAGTCTGGTCACCTCATCCGTCACACCATAGACCATTTCTGCAATCTTTGTCAGGTCATCTGTATAAGTTTTGAAAACATTTGTTAATCTTTTTACCCCATTCTCGCAAAAGTGTTGTATACTGGTAATCATGAAAGCACCCTCCTTGGATTTTTGTCTCGTCAACTTCAATCCTAACACAGGATCCCGGTGCTTTCTTTCTTTTTTCTATTAACTTTTCCTACAAAAACTTTACCCTACG
>NZ_CAXTKW010000039.1:0-1605 GCF_964245105.1 Candidatus Dorea massiliensis AP6
GCCATGTCTGCTTTCCTTTCATGTACGGGGCTTTCACCCTCTCTGGCTGGCTTTCCCAAAACCATTCTACTAGAATTACAGAATCAATTACGCGGTCCGAACCCCGGAGTGCACGCACTCCGGTTTGGCCTCTTTCCATTTCGCTCGCCGCTACTTTGGAAATCGAGTTTTCTTTCTTTTCCTCGCCCTACTTAGATGTTTCAGTTCAGGCGGTTCCCCTCCATACGTTATGGATTGGCGTATGGATGACTGAGGTCTTCTCAGCCGGGTTTCCCCATTCAGATATCTCCGGATCAATGGATATTTGCTCCTCCCCGAAGCTTTTCGCAGCTTATCACGTCTTTCATCGGCTCTTAGTGCCAAGGCATCCACCCTGCGCTCTTTCACGCTTGACCATTCTGACTGCCGGTGAGCAATCAGCTCATACATAGCGTTGTATGAGGGTCATAGGTTTGTTATTTTTAAGAGGTTTTCGTCCTCTTGGAATGATTACCTTTTAGGATAATCACCTCGGATGTCTTGTGTTAAATTCATTCTAAGGATTGAATTTAACTTGTAGATATTTCAGTATATAGTTTTCAAGGTGCAATCAACTGATTGATGTTCTAATCAGTCATTAGAAAACTCAATAGCTTGAATCCTCTAATCACTGGTTAAAACCAGTTATATATAACAGCACTTCCCTGCTGGTACGGGTTAACACATCCTTGCTCGCAGACTTCGTTTTGTTCTCCACCCACTAAGATATGTCCGTATCTATATATAACACTCTTTCGAGTTGTTTTTTAGGTAATCTGGCAGCCACCTGCTCTCCCATATCGTCTCCAACATAGTACCATCGGCCGCTTGGGTCTTAACCATCGTGTTCGGGATGGGAACGGGTGTGTCCCCCAAACGCATCGCCACCAGAAATCTCTTAGGCTTTTTCGTATTCTCTTGTTTTGAAATACGAGCCTTCATAACTAAACAGTGTACTTAACACATTTCTGCGTCCTCTACTAATTCTTCCTTAGAAAGGAGGTGATCCAGCCGCACCTTCCGATACGGCTACCTTGTTACGACTTCACCCCAGTTATCAGACCCGCCTTCGGCAGCTCCCTCCTTGCGGTTGGGTCACTGACTTCGGGCGTTTCCAACTCCCATGGTGTGACGGGCGGTGTGTACAAGACCCGGGAACGTATTCACCGCGACATGCTGATTCGCGATTACTAGCGATTCCAGCTTCATGTAGTCGAGTTGCAGACTACAATCCGAACTGAGACGTTATTTTTGAGATTTGCTAGACCTCACGGTTTCGCTTCCCTTTGTTTACGCCATTGTAGCACGTGTGTAGCCCAAGTCATAAGGGGCATGATGATTTGACGTCATCCCCACCTTCCTCCAGGTTATCCCTGGCAGTCTCTCTAGAGTGCCCGGCCGAACCGCTGGCTACTAAAGATAAGGGTTGCGCTCGTTGCGGGACTTAACCCAACATCTCACGACACGAGCTGACGACAACCATGCACCACCTGTCTCCGATGCTCCGAAAAGAAGGTCGCATTACCGACCGGTCACCGGGATGTCAAGACTTGGTAAGGTTCTTCGCGTTGCTTCGAATTAAACCAC
>NZ_CAXTKW010000040.1:0-1550 GCF_964245105.1 Candidatus Dorea massiliensis AP6
TTCTGTAATACTGGATTCCTTTCAATGTAATGGTCCCATACTTCGGGATCTGTGTTTTCTTTTTTGCCATCTTTGATCGTCCTTTCTTGATAATGTGTAGTCTCCGTATCTACACTCTCTTTTTATCAGAAAGCCTCGATTTAATCAAAGATACGGCTGATGTAAAACAAAGAGCGAGACATCCTTGCCTCGCTCCTGCTTTACTTCCTATTTTATTATTACTGTGCTGCGTCCCAGCTTGCAAACGCGCAACTCATTGATCTGACCAGCTCATCTGGTCTGTTGTACTTAACCTTTGCATAAATGTCCATGGTAATCTTGCTGCTTTCATGGCCTGCCAGGTATTGAACCGTTTTGGGATCTACCGATGCATGAATGAGATTGGTAATGTAAGTATGCCGCAGCTGATGGGGTGTTACTTCAAAGTCCAGACTGTAAACCACTTTTCCGTTATGAGCAGCCTTTTCCCCCAAGACAGGTGTGACAGTATGCTTTACTCTTTTTCCATCTTCATACCGATAATAGCTCCGCTCCTTGACCGTCCTCGTAACAATATACTGCCAAAGTCGCTTAAACTGCGTGTAGGACAGCGGTTCGCCGTCCCGGTTTGAAACCACATACTCCGAAGTCGATGTTTCCTTTGCTGCTTTCAAACACTCAGCCAAGCAAACAGGAAGAGGGATATTTCTCTCCGCAGCCTTGGTTTTCAATTCGTCTGAGATTACCGGTCTGTTGTGTTCTGTGTGCCATGCCCGCCTTACCGTCAGATATGGAGTATCCGTATCCAGATATACTGAATCCCATTGCAGAGCAAGAATTTCTTCCCGGCGCAGCCCTGCATATAAACCAATCATGACAAAGACATAAGGCGGCAAATCTCGGATAGCATCCAAAAGGCGTGCTGCCTGTTCATCTGTCAAAGCCTGACGATCCTCTTGTGGAACACCGCCACCTTTTGTCGTGAGATAAATCGTCGGGTTATGGTCAATGATCCTGCTTTCCATCGCTGCGCGAAAGATAGATTTGTAAAGGATTACCACAGATTTATAAACCGATGCAGATTTCTTGGAAACCGGAACAAGGGCAAGCTGAATATCATCCAGGCTAACCTCACCCATCCGTTTATCTCCCAATTCCGCTATAATATGCCGCCTGACCTTTGAGGTGTAATCCGTCAAAGTAGTAGCTCGTACATGAACCGACTGCATCAGCAGCCACTTTTCACAATACTCTGCAACTGTGGGCGTTTTCCGATGAAAAGTGGCATTCTCAATCTGTTCCAACGCAAGCGTTTCTTTGTTGTATAGTTCTTCAGGTGTTTTTGCGTAGATAGCTACGAGCTTACCATTCGTGTCTTTGATTCTGGTCCTATAATATAGGACACCTCTTTTCATAACTGTGCCATATTGAGGAAGCATTATTTTCCTATTTGCCAATTCCTCCACCTCCTAAGAATATACTCCAGCGCTGTATCTATGTTTTATCAGACCATTATGATTTCGACAAGGATACGGACCGGCTCACACTCCAGCTCTGCGAGGTTTACGATA
>NZ_CAXTKW010000041.1:0-1515 GCF_964245105.1 Candidatus Dorea massiliensis AP6
CATAGGTCGGACAGCTTTTTTCATAGCTACACTTGGTATGACTTCTCACAGCACTTTTTGTAAGTTGGGTGGACTTGTCCTACCAGTCGGCTTCACTTGGGTGGATGGTTGCACCCACTTCATTTTCTGGCTTGGGTGGACTATTCATAACACCTTTTGCATCTTGGGTGGACTTGTCCTACCAACAAGCTATAACTGGGTGGACGATTGCACCCATTCACATCCATCTTGTCCTCATTTTCCAAAAGTTCTGGTTGTATCTGAGGACTTGTCCGTGATATAATCTATTTGCGTGTAGGTATATCATGGCTTTTAGTCAGATACATACCAGAGGGATGGTCTTAGGACTGTCCCTTATTCATTTTTCATTGTTCCCTTGACCGCTTTTACTGCGTGTCTGTCTCGTAAATCCTTCCCCTCATTGAGAATCAGAAACTCGTCTAATCGTTCCCTGCGGATTAAGATTTTTCTTCCCACTCTAAGGATAGGCAGCTTTTCCCATTCCACAAGATTTCTAAGAGTGTTTCTTCCGATACCTGTATAGTCGGCAGCTTCTTCAATGGAGAGAGCAAACTTTAATTCTGTCATTCGATCACCTCATTCCTGCGTAGGATTACAAGTCTTGTATATCAGAGGATGTTCCTTTTTGAAGAAAGGATTAGCCTTTTTTAAAACTTGCGTTACGCAATTCTGATTAAAGTATATATCTTTTATAACGCTATGTCAAGCCTTACGAAATTCTATCATCTTTTATAGAATTGCGTATTGCAATATATCGTGTTATGTGGTATAGTAATGACATACCGAAAAAGGAGGTTCGCAAGTATGTTAAAAGATAAAGAATTGCGAAAGACAATCGGTAGCAGAGCAAAAAGCCGTAGACAGGAGTTAGGATTGAACCAGCCTTATGTCGCTGAAAAAATGGGCGTGACAGCCTCAACCATTCAGAGATACGAAGCAGGAACGATTGATAACACCAAGAAAATGACCTTAGAAGGTCTGGCAGATGCACTTCATGTATCTGTGGAATGGCTGAAAGGTGAGACGGACGAATACGAAACAGACATTACGGATAAAAGAGAATTACAGATTCGTGATGTGATGACTTCCATTCTGAATAAGCTCCCTTATGATATGGAACAGTCCGAAAGTGATTTTTCCAAAGACCTGCTACTACTGATGTTACGGGAATACGAGCTGTTCGTGGATTCGTTCCAGTTCGCTTGTAAGAATTTCAAAGGAAATACAGATAACAAAATGCTCGCCCAGACAATGGGGTTTGAATCCAATAAGGAATACAATGAGATTATGTTCCTTAGAGAAATCACCCACACCGTCAACGCATTGAACGATATGGGCGATATTGTAAGACTGTATTCTAAGAATCCTGAGACAGCGAAAAATCGACTAGCCAATCTTTTATCAGAAAAAGATCCCGATTCGGTATAGATAGGCAGACGGAGCTATGATATACTTACACGCAAGAAGCATTTCACCAGTTCCGATTGCCGATAT
>NZ_CAXTKW010000042.1:0-1475 GCF_964245105.1 Candidatus Dorea massiliensis AP6
TTGATATGTACCCTCTTTACTGGACAAAATCCAGTAAGGAGGGTTATTTTATGCACTATTCACCTGAATACAAATTAAAATGTGTAGAATTGTATCGAAACGGCATCTTACCAGAACCGCCTAACGGAGTTACCAAAAGAGCTTTTCGGGAAACTGTTCGAAGATGGACTCGAATAGAAATGAATTGTGGGCCAGATGCACTAAGAAGAAAAAATCATAATAAGAAATGGTCTGTTGAAGAAAAACTTGAGCTTATTTCAAAGGTTCTAGCTGGAGAGTCAAACAAAAAGGTTGCTTGTAGTAATGGCATTAGTGAAGCAATGCTATATCGATGGGTACAAAAATATAAAACAAAAGGTTATAATGGTCTGATAGATATGAAAAAAGGTCGACCACCAAAGGAGCTTCAAATGAAAAAGAATGTAAATCCAGCACCTCTGACAGAATCAGAACGAGAAGAATTAATACGTCTTAGAGCCGAAAATGAATATATCAAAACTGAGAATGAAGTAATAAAAAAAAGGATCGCCTTGAGGCAAGAAAAATGGGCTGCGCAACTCAAGGCGAAAAAGCAGCAATCATCAAAGAACTCCGA
The DNA here is from genome assembly GCF_964245105.1 of Candidatus Dorea massiliensis AP6. NCBI lineage: Bacteria > Bacillati > Bacillota > Clostridia > Lachnospirales > Lachnospiraceae > Dorea > Candidatus Dorea massiliensis. Next base: position 596 of record NZ_CAXTKW010000042.1, read on the forward strand.
GAAAAAGGATACCAACTAAAACATCTATTAGTAGCCATGCGAATAGCTAAATCTACTTACTATTTTGAGATCAATAAAGTGGATGTTGTAAAATCTAAAAACGAGAGATTAATATCTGAGATTCAAGAAATATTTGACAACAACAAAGGTAGATACGGAGTTCGAAGAGTCCACAAAGAACTGATGAATCGCGGTTATAATGTAAATCATAAACGGGTTCAACGCCTCATGCATGATATGGAATTGTTTGGAAAAAGACCAAAGGAAAAATATCATTCTTACAAAGGCGAAGTCGGAAAGATTGCAGATAACATCATAGATCGGGATTTCAGTACAACTGCACCATTGCAGAAATGGACTACCGATGTGTCCCAGTTCAATTTTTCATGGGGGAAATGTTACATTTCTCCAATTCTAGATATGAATACAAATGAGATTATTTCATACGATTTATCTCTAAGTCCAAATATGGAGCAAATTCAACGTATGCTTAATAAAGCTTTTGAAAAATTTCCGGCTGTTAATGGTTTGATATTTCATTCAGATCAAGGATGGCAGTATCAGCATGCCTGCTTTCGAAATGCCTTGAAGGAACACGGTATAATTCAATCTATGTCTAGAAAAGGAAACTGCTATGATAATTGTATTATGGAAACATTCTTCGGAAGACTAAAGAACGAAATGTTTTATGGATATGAAAAAAACTATGAGTCGTTTGAAGATTTTTCTAAAGCAATTGAAGAATATATAGATTACTATAATAACGAGAGAATTCAGGCAAAAACAAAATGGATGCCTCCTGTAAAATACAGGAAAGCATCCATGTGTTGCTGTGCCTAATTCATAAATCAATGTGTCCAGGATTCTGGGTACATATCAG
>NZ_CAXTKW010000044.1:0-964 GCF_964245105.1 Candidatus Dorea massiliensis AP6
CTTTTATGTGGAGGATGCAAGTGGTAACTTGGTTCAGAAAGAATTTGCAGGTACGGAGAGCAAATCAGAGACAGAGAAAATGTTACGCAAGGCTATGGAGGATTATGACGCAAAGAAATTTCTAGCCAAAGCGGACAACCTCACACTCGGACAGATGCTAGATGTATGGGCAGAGGAAGATTTGAAAACGGGTTCACTTAGCAACGGTACAGTCGGTAACTATTTACAGGCAGTAAACAGGATTAAACAACACCCAATCGGAAACAGAAAACTAAAGACAGTCACTTCGGAGCATTTGCAGAAGTTTATGGATTTACTTGCATTTGGCGGTGAGGAAGGAAATTTTAAGTCAAAGGGTTACACCATCGACTATATCCGTTCTTTCCACGCAGTCCTGCAACAGTCCTTCCGATTTGCAGTCTTTCCAAAGCAGTACATCACATTCAATCCAATGCAGTATGTGGTAATGCGTAGGAAAGCCGAGGAAGATGTGGATTTGTTTTCTGATAATGATGAGGATGCAGAGGTTATCAACCCGATTACACCAGAGCAGTATCAAACGCTTATGGAGTATCTGGAAGAAAGAAACAAGCCTGCTGTCCTGCCGGTACAGATAGCGTACTACACAGGTCTTAGACTTGGAGAGGTATGCGGACTGTCTTGGAGTGACATTAACTTTGAGGAACAGTATCTGACAGTACGAAGAAGTGTCCGTTACAACGGAGCAAGGCACAAGACCGAGATTGGTCCGACAAAGCGAAAGAAAGTCCGTATCGTGGATTTCTGTGATACGCTCGCTGACATCTTAAAGAAAGCGAAAAAGGAACAGAGAAAGCAGGTATTCAGTTACGGAGAACTCTATCAGAGGAACTACTACAGGGAAGTTAAGGAAAAGAATCGTATCTACTATGAGCTTTATCATTTGGATGGCACAGAGGACATTCCGCTTGATTACAACGAGATT
>NZ_CAXTKW010000045.1:0-928 GCF_964245105.1 Candidatus Dorea massiliensis AP6
CTTCGGGTTCTCCACGATGGACAGCCCGTTTTCAAGGCACAGCCTGTCAGAGAGCCGCCGAAGGGCGAAGCTGGAGCCCCAAAAATTTCGGAATTTCCGGGTGCAGTCAAGGGTGGTGGAGTTGTAATAAATGTGACAATGGATGTGCTGCTTATCGGTGTGCGTGGTAACGATAAAAGCGTGCCGCCCCTTTGTCCAGCGCATAGCCAGCTCATAGCCGATACGGTTCGCCTCCTTCGGGGTGATCTCGCCCGGATAGAAGGATTGTCGTATCTGATAGCACAGCACATTATTTTCTTTCTTCTGTTCCCGGCCCGTCATAGCGGCATAGCTGGCCTTTGCCAAAAGGAACTCGTCCGCCACGGTGGCCGGATCACATTCATAAGCGGAGATATACTTTCCGCTTTCTGTTTTCTCCGGGTCCTTGCCATAGTCCAGACAATCCCGGATAGCCTCAGCAATCGTTTCGCCTTCGCCCGCATGGCGCTGTAACAAAGTTGTGGTAGCCAAAAATCATTCCTCCTTTCCATGAGAAAGGGGCGGCCCATTCAGACCGCCCCGACTTCGGGCCAGTATGGCCCGAGGCTGCTTAACTTGCCAGAAACCGGTACAGAGCGGATTTGCCTCCGTCCAGCGCCCAAAGAAGGGAGCCCGCCGCCGCTTGCAGTCCATACGGCGAAAGAAGGAAGGCAAGAAACAGAAATACAATCCCGCCTATGGGCGTCGGCGTGAAAAAGAGAGCGACACCCAGCACCGCCAGGATCACAGAGGCAATCGTCAGCAGGACGGCACAAATATCAAACAGGAACACCAGCAGAGCCGCCAGAAGGGACAACGCTAAAGCAAAGGGAGCAACCAATATTTTCAGCAGTATCTTCATCTTCAAAACCTCCTTTATCTATCCTTCCTACCTCTATTTTATCATGCC
>NZ_CAXTKW010000046.1:0-776 GCF_964245105.1 Candidatus Dorea massiliensis AP6
GATAACGTATAATTAGTTTCGCAAATTCAATTTCATAAAAATAGACATGGTCTATAGCCGTTTGGTAGAATAAAGTTACCACACAAAATTCACCATAGGCGGTATAGAACCATGTCTGATAACATTATACAACTCAATGAAGATTTAATAAAGCACGATTTAAAGGATCTTGTCCGCAGCAGCGTCGAAGAAACTCTGAATGCTCTGCTTGATAAAGAGGCCGACGAACTCGTGAATGCTCAGAAATATGAGCGTTCCACTGACCGTCAAGGTTATCGTTCCGGCCATTACAAGCGAAATTTCCAGACCACTGCTGGCGATGTGGAACTAAAAGTTCCAAAGCTGAAAGGGGTCCCCTTTGAAACTGCCATTATTGAACGCTACCGCCGCAGGGAATCTTCTGTTGAAGAAGCTCTGATTGAAATGTATCTGGCAGGCGTTTCTGTACGGCGTGTCGAGGATATCACCGAAGCCTTATGGGGAACAAAAGTATCCCCAGGCACTATCAGCAACCTCAATAAAAAGGCATATGAGCATATCGAAACCTGGCGTACACGCCCATTGGTCGGCAGCTATCCGTATGTCTATGTGGATGGCGTCTATCTGAAACGCAGTTGGGGTGGTGAAATCCAAAACGTTTCTATCCTTGTTGCCATTGGAGTCAGCAACGATGGCTGCCGTGAAATCATCGGTGCAGCTGAAGGTATGAAAGAAGACAAGGAGAGCTGGCGTTCCTTCTTTGTATGGCTGAAAGAACGAGGCTTAACTGGAGTCCG
>NZ_CAXTKW010000047.1:0-776 GCF_964245105.1 Candidatus Dorea massiliensis AP6
GCTGACGATATTCGGCTGGCTCTTGTTCCATTGTCAAAGAAATCGGAAGGCTTATACAATAAGGTCAATATGCTGCTCAAGTGCATTTTTTATGCGGCAGAGAGAAACCAAATTCTTGAACACAATCCCTGTGCGGGAATATCCGGTAAAGGCGGAAAACCGACAAAAAAGAAGGAGGCATTGACAGATCAGCAGGTAGCCGTGCTTCTGGATACAGTCAAGGGGCTTCCTCCATATTTGTTTATTATGCTCGGTTTGTATTCCGGTCTGCGTCGGGAAGAAATTCTTGCACTGCAATGGGATTGTGTGTTTCTGGACGAGGATACACCTTATCTATCGGTGAGGCGGGCATGGCGTACAGAGCATAACAGACCCGTGGTTTCTACGGTGCTAAAGACTCCGGCGGCAAAAAGGGATATTCCGATACCGAAGTGTTTGGTGGACTGTCTGAGAGAAACGAAAGAAAATTCCATATCAGATTATGTGATCGCTGACAGCAAAGGAGAGCCACTGGCTGCCTCGCAGTTCCAAAGAGTGTGGCAGTATGTCGTTGTCCGCTCCACTAAGCCCCGGAACTATTATAAGTATGTAAATGGGGAGAGTATCAAATATACGGTTACTCCAACGCTGGGTATGACCCAGAAGAATCAACCCCAAATCAAATATACGCTGGACTTTGATGTGACACCTCATCAGCTGCGGCACACTTACATCACCAATCTTCTCTATGCGGGCGTTGATCCAAAGACAGTACAATACCTTGCCGGACACGAAAA
>NZ_CAXTKW010000048.1:0-765 GCF_964245105.1 Candidatus Dorea massiliensis AP6
AATCATCGTTTTCTTGTCCATTGTGATTGCTGTTGTGGCTGTGCTGACTTCCATCGTTCTCGTTCGGCGCGTAAAAAAACAAATCGCAGAAATGACCGATGTGCTGGTTGATGTGAAAAACGGAAATGGCAACCGGCGTATTCTGTCTGCAACAAATGAATTGACAGCACCTCTTGCCTATGAAATCAATGAGATTGTTGTGTCCTATGAAAGCAGACTTTCAACTGTACGGCAGACAGAAGAAACCAACCGCCAGCTTATGACGAGCCTTTCCCATGATGTTCGGACACCCCTTACCACTCTGATTGGGTATCTTGACGCTGCACACAAAGGACTGGTCACAGGAAAAGACCGGGATGATTATATTGAAACCGCCCGACGGAAAGCCCATGATCTGAAAGAATATATTGATGTGCTCTTTGACTGGTTCAAGTTAAATTCCAATGAGTTTGCTTTGGAAATCCAGAGCGTTGAGGCCGCAGAGCTGACAAGAAATATCCTGATTGACTGGATACCGATTTTTGAGGATAAACAGGTTGATTATGACATTGATATTCCCGAACAGCCTGTCCGGGTAAGATTGGATATGGACAGCTATATGAGGATCGTCAACAATCTCATTCAAAATGTAATCGCTCACAGCCATGCAGACAAAATCAAAATTGTCCTGTCAAAGAAGGAAAATAACATGGAGCTGCTGCTGGCGGATAATGGAGTAGGAATTGAGAAAGACGATTTGAAACACATATTTGAACGGCTTTATAA
>NZ_CAXTKW010000049.1:0-735 GCF_964245105.1 Candidatus Dorea massiliensis AP6
ATCAAAGATGGCAAAAAAGAAAACACAGATCCCGAAGTATGGGACCATTACATTGAAAGGAATCCAGTATTACAGAAGCAAAGCAGAATGTCTATTTTCTGCATTGTGCTGGCGGTATTTCTGGTTACAACTATTTTTGGAATGGCAGATATGTTCATCCGCAGCCAGATTTTGCAGGCACAGCAGGAGTCTGGGAATTGGCATATTGCCATTAAGAATATCAGCAATGAAGAAGCAGCAATTATTGCTTCACGCCCTGATATTGAAGTATTTTCACCGTATAAAAAATAAGAGCTCCCATTCATTTATGAATAAACGGAAACTCTATGTAATGTAAGCAAAGGTTATTTTATTTTCTCATATTTCCTCAAAACTCGTGAAATGCTCTATTTTTCCCTTCCATCGCTCTCTAATTTGAGAACCCAATAAAATTTTTGTCAAGTATAAGATCCAAAATTGGCCTTTGGTAAACCCTTTTGTAAGCCCTTTTGGGGGTAAAAATGGTCGGTAAACCCCTGGTAAGCCCCACAAAATTGGTATAAACGCTGTCAAATTTCCTCAAATTTCGTCATCGGAATCAGCCGTTTCGGACATTAAAAAAAGCCCGAAAACGTTGAATTTTCGGGCTTTCCAAGCATTTTGAACTTGTTGATTATCTCTTGCTGAACTGCGGAGCGCGACGAGCTGCTTTGAGACCGTATTGCGCGAGTTTTTGAGCTGTTTTTCCTTGATATT
>NZ_CAXTKW010000050.1:0-677 GCF_964245105.1 Candidatus Dorea massiliensis AP6
GCATACTGTGCATCAAGCGCCTTATATCGTGTATCCGGCAGCTTGCCGAGGGCGTTATCCTCATAGATTTTGCAAATCAGTTTTTCCAGTTCTCCGGCTCTCTTTTGGGCAGTAGCCAGATGCCTGCGCTTTTTCGATATATCGGCACTCTGTTGAGCAACCTGCGTCTCCTGAACAGTGTGAATAAATTCCGTCCGGTCATTTCTCGAATATTCAGCGATAGCCCGGAGTGTGTCGGAAACCAATGTCAGAACAGCACTCTCATTGATACGGTGTTGTGTAAGGCATAGTGTCCCACACGGAACTTTGGTATAATTGGAACAGGTATATTGAGAAATCCGCTTGCCATTGTTGGTGCGGTGGACATACATCTTGCCGCCACAATCGGCACAATAGAGTAAGCCTGTGAGGGGAGCTGCTTCGCCCCAGCCGTTTGGATAACGCCGTACATTGCTGCGGATTTTCTGCACCAGATCAAAGGTCTGCTGGTCGATAATGGCTTCATGGGTATTCTCAAAGATCGTCCACTCGTCCTCAGAAACATAGTGGCTTTTCTTGTCCTTAAAGTGCTTGCGGGTCTTGAAATTGATGGTGTGCCCCAAATACTCTCGTTTTTTCAAAATGTTCACGATGGTAGATGATCCCCATCCATAGGGGTCTTTGACCGGCTTTGAACG
>NZ_CAXTKW010000051.1:0-633 GCF_964245105.1 Candidatus Dorea massiliensis AP6
CTTTCACGCTTGACCATTCTGACTGCCGGTGAGCAATCAGCTCATACATAGCGTTGTATGAGGGTCATAGGTTTGTTTTTTTCAGAGGTTTTTGTCCTCTTGGAATGATTACCTTTTAGGATAATCACCTCGGATGTCTTGTGTTAAATTCATTCTAAGAATTGAATTTAACTTGTAGATATTTCAGTATATAGTTTTCAAGGTACAATGTAAATCTTGGTGTCGACATTCACAGATTTATGAATTTCGACAATGGGCTTAAGTGGACTCGAACCACCGACCTCACGCTTATCAGGCGTGCGCTCTAACCGGCTGAGCTATAAGCCCGGTTATCAATCCGGCAGCCACCTGCTCTCCCATATCGTCTCCAACATAGTACCATCGGCCGCTTAGGTCTTAACCATCGTGTTCGGGATGGGAACGGGTGTGTCCCCTAAGCGCATCGCCACCGGAAGTTTTGAACACTTCCTAATACAATATGTAATTGTTAGTGTCAGACTCTTTACGAGCCTTCATAACTAAACAGTGTACTTAACACATTCGTGTTCCCCTACTTATTCTTCCTTAGAAAGGAGGTGATCCAGCCGCACCTTCCGATACGGCTACCTTGTTACGACTTCACCCCAGTTATCA
>NZ_CAXTKW010000052.1:0-613 GCF_964245105.1 Candidatus Dorea massiliensis AP6
GGACGGACGATAGCGGGCTGGGTCACGCCCTTGTCCTTGACGCTGGACACCATAGCCCGCATTTCTTCATCATCCCGAACCTCAAAGGGATGGTTCTTGAAGGCGTGAAGCTCGTTCAGCTTGATATAGACGATCTGTTCCTTGCCCCGGCGTGGTGCATCCTTCGGTTTTTCGGGTTCCTTCGGAGCGGGAGCGGCCTGTACCGTTGGCGCCGTTTTTTTCTCCGATTCCTTTTTGACCGCATTTTCCGGTTTCTGTGCGGGAGCTTCGGGCTTCGGGGTTGCGGCCTTGTCCTTATCTGCTTTCGGGGGACGGCCCCGGCGCTTCGGCTGTTCCGGCTCTTTGGGTTTTTCCTCCGCTTTCTTCGGAGCCTCCGGCTGCTTTTCCGGTTTTTCCGTTTTTGCCGGGGCAGGCTTTTCCCCGCTGGGAGCTGCCGCCCGTTCCTCGACCTTCTTTTCCTTCATAATTTCAGCGAAGTTATAGACGGAAACCTGCGGGTTCTTTACCTCCGGTTCCGTCTTTTTTTCCGGCTCCGAAGAAACGGAAACCTTCTCCGGCTCTTTTGGGGGAGCGGGAGGCGTTTCCTTGCCCGGCCCGCTATCCGTTACCGGCT
>NZ_CAXTKW010000053.1:0-587 GCF_964245105.1 Candidatus Dorea massiliensis AP6
ATTTTGTCCAGAACCTCAATCCGTTCCTCGTCCCTTGTAAGGGAGCGTTCCATTGCTTCCCGCTGTTCCCGCTGCTCTGCTTCACAGGTATTGGTCAGGCGGTCGGCAACCGCTTCCCCGTCCATCAGGGCAGCTCTGGCACATTCCCGGATTTTCCGCAGCACATGGCTGTAAAGGGTGTCATAGTCAATCCGGTGCTGGGTGCAGTGGTTCTTTCCAAAGGCGTTGTAGGTCTTGCAGGAATAAATCCGCTGGGGATGTTTTGCGTTTGTGTAGCGTACCGTCAGCGACTTCCCACACTCGCCGCATTTTAACAATCCGGCAAACAGGCTGATTTCATCGGTCTGCCCCGGACGCTGGCGGGATTTCATCTTGTTCTGCACAATGTCAAAGCTCATGCGGTCAATCAGCGGTTCATGCTGTCCCTCCACCACAATCCAGTCCTCCGGCTTCTTTTCCCCAATCGTGCCGATTTTGAAACGGTAGTCTTTTTTCTGGGAAGCAATCGCACCGGTGTAGACGGGATTCATCAAAAGGTCTTTGATAACGGAGAAGTCCCACATATACCGCCCGTTTTCCGGGTCTTT
>NZ_CAXTKW010000054.1:0-579 GCF_964245105.1 Candidatus Dorea massiliensis AP6
CATTTCTTTCAGCCAATTTGTCAGGGCTTCAAGTAAGAAATCCATACGGTGTCAACCTCCTTTCCGCCGCCCCCGCAGAACTGCGGGAGCGGCAAGGATTTCATGCAGGAACGCTTAGACAGAGAACAGCCCGGAGAGCAGCGGTACAAGGACCATGCCGACTACGGCTACACCAGCGCCGGCCATGAGCTGCTTCATGCCCTGAGATTTTGCGCCAGGGTTGTCGTTGCCGTAACCTTCCAACAGGTTGATGACACCCCAGATACCAAGACCAGCGCCCAGAGCGATAACGAGAGTCTGAAGAACGGTAATTGCCTGTTCAAAAAATGCCATATAGTTTGTTAGCCGGAATCTGACTAAAAAATAGGTTTGTCATGTTTCATAGGCATACAAAAGCCGGAACAATCTGCCGCCCGGTTTCCGAGGGCATGATTCCGGCTGTCCTCCTTTTTCATTATTTTTTCTTGCGATTGTCCGCTTTGTACGCCAATGGCCCATAGAGGGCAGTTGCGGCAAATAGATACGATCACTCCTTTCTCAGCGGAACCGTATTACACGCCCTCCGTGTCTACTTCATAT
>NZ_CAXTKW010000055.1:0-558 GCF_964245105.1 Candidatus Dorea massiliensis AP6
CTATGTTTTATCAGACCATTATGATTTCGACAAGGATACGGACCGGCTCACACTCCAGCTCTGCGAGGTTTACGATAAGTTGCATTCTTTTCTGCTGGCTTTGCTCTGTGGGTGCATTTTGCGATATACTCCTGAAGGCCCGCTGAGGTAAAGTACACACAGCCATTCTGCACATATTGCACATAAGAAATAAGACCATTGTTACGGGCCGCGTCCAGCGTTGCAATGCTGATACCCAAAATTTCTGCTGCTTCTTTTCGCGTAATAAGTTTTTCCATAAAGCATATTTCCTCCAATCCGTCAAGTTTGTCATCGTGTTTGTTCAAAATCACATGAATACGCTGGCAGCCGAAACCACCAGCGCATGGTATCTGATTTTGAACAGAAAGCGGCAAACGCTTCCTATTTATATTTCTCAGCTTTCGTCACATTTGCCACGCCCCCTGACGATGGGAACACAACAGGTCTCCGCTGGCGCGGATGTCATAACTCCGCAGCATCGTTCGTATCGTGTGCCGCAGGGTTCCCCCCAAGTCTTTGGCGGGCCGTGAGGAAGTA
>NZ_CAXTKW010000056.1:0-542 GCF_964245105.1 Candidatus Dorea massiliensis AP6
TAGACGGGGCGCTCAAAATGGAACAGACTGCGAAGCAGAAGGAGGACGCATAATCGCGGCCTCCTTCTGGCGTTTCTGTATCATGTTTCCCTGCACTTTTCCAAAAGTTCCCGGCACCTCTGCTGGATTTCTCCGGTTTCTGTCACAGTCAGGTCACGGTCATTTCCAGTAATCTTATCTTCCAGAAAGTTGGCGTATGTACTCAACAAAGCATTCCGTAAATCCTCCGGGGTTTTCTGTATTTCTGCGCTGTACCAGTCATTCCGGTGGGGTTCCCATGCCATCAATGTATAACCATGACTGGTCTGAACCACCTCATACAGAGGGTCATCATCTAGATATGCCTGAAACACTTTCAAAACCTTTTCAAAGGTCAGCATTTCCCGCACCTCCCATTCATCTGCAAATCAGTTCCCTGATTAAAATTTCCTCAATCTGTGCCGTTAATGTGTTCATCAGCCCCACCCAGCGCATAGGGTCACAGGCTTTCAGTTCCTCCGTGACACCCGCAACTTCCATCATGTGAGGCAACATGGTTTCCA
>NZ_CAXTKW010000057.1:0-527 GCF_964245105.1 Candidatus Dorea massiliensis AP6
TTCTGCTTCGCAGTCTGTTCCATTTTGAGCGCCCCGTCTATGGCACCTTCGATAATCGGCAGGTATTCTTCAGGGCAGAGTTTCAGTTTGTGGCTGACCCGTTGCCGCTGTTCGCTTTCTTCCCGCATGATCTCCGGGTTAAAATACCGTTCCACGGGAAGTCCGCAGATCTTAATCAATTGGATCATCACAGGCAGGCTCGGAATTGCACCTTGATTCTCAATGTTGGCAAGATACCGCCATTCAATCCCAACCATTTCCGCCAATGTTTTTCGTGCCAGACGCTTTGCCTCTCGTGCAGCTTTGACATCTGCGCCGAAGGTTTCAAAACCGGGACAATCTTCAACTTTCGCCATATAGCATCACCCGGTTACATTGTATAATTCATACTTCGCCCGTGGAATGTTGTTATATGCAGGTTAGTTGAAGTTTATAATTCATATTTCGTTCCTTGCATTGTTCGAGAAAGAGAACTATAATGTACTCTGTGGAGGTGCGAAATGGACTATATGACATTGAAAGAGGCC
>NZ_CAXTKW010000058.1:0-522 GCF_964245105.1 Candidatus Dorea massiliensis AP6
AAGTGCTGGATGTTACGAAATAAGAGGGCAGACCGGGGAGGAATGTAATAAGATATTCCCACCCCGGAAACACCCTCAAAAAAGCCCGGAATGTCAAGCCTTTGGAGGCGGCAAATCGTAACAGCCGCCCGGCCTTTTCTCCCGCATTTTCCTCATGCGTTCCCGGCTTTTCCGGCGGTTCCCTTCGGCCTTGCAGGCGTCGGAGCAGTAGGCTTGACGCCCCTCGGGCAAAAATGCCTTTCCGCAGACCGCACAGGCCCGCAGCTCCGGGGAGATGCCTTCCGTTGTCAGCGACGCTTGAAGCTCCGGGTTAAGAGGTAGGACAGCCTCACGGAAATAACGGCAGTACGCCCCTGTCCAGCACTTGTGCAGCATATAGCAGGCACAGTCAAGAGGAAGGCACAGGCCGCTTTCCCGGTCATAGTTGGCGCACATCCCCATGACAAGAGAACGGATTTTCTTCTTCTCGTCACGGGTCAGCTCCCGGGCGTCCATTTAAGACTTCGGGCCACGATGGCCCGA
>NZ_CAXTKW010000059.1:0-503 GCF_964245105.1 Candidatus Dorea massiliensis AP6
ATCGTCTTTGAGGGGCCGGAGGAAGAATGCAACATGAATACGCTGGTGGAAATGATAAACAGCATGGAAGTCCGGGAAGATGACGAAACCTTCAAAAATGCGGTGGACTATATGTTTGACGGGTTGGAACGCCGCAGCCCCCAGCACTTCGCCGTGAGGCAGTATAAGAAATACAAGCTCGCCAGCGGTGATATATGCTCTAAGTGACTTCTTAATCATGATTTTGTCATGGTTAGTGAAGCAATCACTTAGAGCATTTTTGTTTCAGGAGGTACAGCCATGAGAAATGAAAAAATTACCCCACTGTACGAGCGCCTGAGCCGGGACGACGAGTTACAGGGCGAGAGCAATTCCATATCCAACCAAAAACAGATGTTAGAGGATTTTGCCCGCCGGAATGGGCTGCCAAACCCTACGCACTTTACAGATGATGGTATCTCAGGCACCCGTTTTGACCGCCCCGGATTTTTGGCGATGATGGAGGAAGTGGAGGCAGGGCGTGT